>WTJQ01000396.1:4161-6002 GCA_011524785.1 Planctomycetota bacterium
CCAGCATGGCGCGGCCCATGCCGTCGCCGATCAGGTAGTAGGTCTCGGCGTTGTTGTTCCAGTGGTAGGCCTGGCCGGAGGGGGACTGCTCCTTCGGGCGGTAGAAGTCCTTGGTCCCGACGAAGGCGACGGTGCCCGCGAACTCCTTGCGCTGCGCTACGGCGGCCTGGGCACGCATGAGGGAGACGGCGCGCGGGTGCTTCTCCTCGTGGCCGCTCATCCCCGTCTCGGCGATCACGAACGGGAGGTCCGGGGCGTCGAGCTCCTTGCGGGCGTCCCGGATGAAGCAGGACAGGTTCTCCTCGTAGGCGTCGTTGAAGGCCTGGTTGACGCGATCGTTCCAGCCCTGGTGCCAGCCGATCCCCAGGAGCTCGACGCCGTCGTGCTCGAGATCCGGGAAGCGCGTGTCGATGCTGGCGATCGCCTCGCGATACAGCCGGAAGAGGTCCGTGTACGAGGGGCCGACCTCGCCGCCCGCGCTGGGGGGGCGGAAGTCGGCTCCGATGCTCTTGCCACCCCAGGCGATCTTGATCAGCAGGACGGGCTCGTCGAAGTGGTCCCCGACGACCGTGCCGAAGCCGAGCTCCGGGCCGATCTGGTCCTCGGCCCCCCCGAAGCCCGGCCCCAGGGGTCCGTCGACCTCGCGGCCTCCGCGGAAGGTCACGAGCACGTCCTCGCGCTGGATCCAGGCGCCCTCCGCATCGACCAGGTGGGCGAAGCGATCGCGCGTCTCCTCGTCCCGGACGAGGCGCTCCAGGGAGCCGCGGCCCTCGTTGCGCCGGGCGGGGACGATGCCCGCGCCGACCATGTTGGACTGGCCCGCGAGCAGGAAGACCTTGAGCGGGGGGGCGGGCGTCGGGTCGACGCCCTTGGCGGCGAGCAGGGACGCGGTCGCGGCGAGGAGGAGCGGGAGCTTCATGGCCCGAGCGTAGTGCCTGGAGCGGACGCCGTGGGCGGCTCGGCTCCTGCGCTGCCGATCGGGCATGGACGCCTCCCCGCGCGGCGTGGACACTGGAGTGGCCCACGGGGCGCCTCACCATGCCTGTCCTCCTCGCTCTCCTCCTCTGCCTCGGCCTCCTCGAGCCGGCCGCCGCTGCTGCCGCCGGATCGACCGCGGCCGAGCGTCCGAACGTCCTGCTGATCGTGTCGGACGATCAGCACTGGACCGACTTCGGCTTCATGGGGAGCGACGTGGTCGAGACCCCGCACCTGGACCGGATCGCGAGCGAGGGCCTGGTCTTCCCCCGCGGCTACGTGGCGGCGCCCCTCTGCCGACCCAGCCTCGCGACCCTCGTCACGGGCCTCCACCCGCACCAGCACAGGATCACCGGGAACGACCCGCCCAAGGGCACCAAGCGCGAGGAGATGCTGCGCCACATCGACGCCGCGACGACCCTCCCCGACCTGCTCGTGGCGGCCGGCTACCAGGCCATGCAGACCGGCAAGTGGTGGGAGGGCGCTGCTGCGCGCGGCGGCTTCACCGAGGGGATGACCCACGGGGACCCGTCCTTCGGCGGGCGCCACGGGGACCGCGGCCTGACGATCGGGCGCGCGCGCATGTGGCCCGCGCTCGAGTTCATCGACCGCGCGGAGGAGGCGGGCGATCCGTGGTTCCTCTGGTTCGCGCCGTTCCTCCCGCACACGCCCCACAACCCGCCGAAGGAGCTGCTGGAGCGCTACCGGAAGGAGGGCGTGCCCCTGCCGGTGGCGCGCTACCGCGCCATGTGCACCTGGTTCGACCAGACCTGCGGGGACCTGCTCACCCACCTGGACGAGAAGGGCCTCACGGAGGAGACCCTCGTGCTGCTCGTCACGGACAACGGCTGGATCCAGCGCACCGA
>WTJQ01000007.1 GCA_011524785.1 Planctomycetota bacterium
GGGTGCGAGGGGCCGCGTCCTGGGGCACGGCTCCTGCCAGGGCCACCAGGGAGGGAACGAGGAGGGGCAGCATGGGGCGGAGGGTCAGGAGTTGTGCTTGAGGTACACGCGGGCCGCGCACTCCCCGAAGAGCGAGGCGCGCTCGTCCTCCGACAGCCTCGCTCCCCAGTCGGCCACCACGGCGTGAACCGCCTGATAAGGGGCGGCGAGGGTGCACACCGGCCAGTCGGAGCCGAACATCAGGCGATCGGGGCCGAAGGCCTCGAGCGCGGCGTCCATGGTGGGCACCAGGTCGTCGGGGCGCCAGCGGGCCCAGTCCGCCTCGGTGACCATGCCGCTGACCTTGCAGCAGACGTGCTCTCGCTCGGCGAGCCGACGCAGGTCCGCTCGCCAGGGCTCCAGCTCGCCCTTCGCGATGGGGGGCTTCGCCAGGTGATCGAGGACGAACGGCTGCTCGGGGAAGGCGTCGACCAGCTGGACCGCGTTCGGGAGGTGCCGGGGGAACACGAGGACGTCGTAGACGAGACCACGGCCGGCCATGGCGCCGATGCCCCGCTGGAAGTCGGGCCGAAGCATGAAGCCGTCGTCGGGCTCGTCCTGGAGGACGTGGCGGATGCCGACGAGGTGAGGGTCCGCGCCGAGCTCGTCGAGCTGGGCCGTGACCTCCTCGGAGCACAGGTCCACCCAGCCCACGACGCCGCGCAGGAAGGGATGCTCGCGCGCCATCGACAGCATCCAGCGCGTCTCCTCGAGGTCCTGCCGCGCCTGGACCGTGATCGCGCCGTCCAGCGTGGCGGCCTCGAGCTCGGGGGCCAGGTGCTCGGGACCGAAGTCTCGCGCCAGCACCTCCATCCCCTCTCCGATCCAGCCGTACTGCTCGGGGCTATAGCTCCAGAAGTGCTGGTGTGCGTCGATCCTCATGGCGCGACGGTAGCGAGTTGACAGCGCGCGCGGGGGCCGTGGATGATCGCGCCGCGCCCTCGGCGCTCCCCCCCATGACCCTCCCCAGTCGCCGCGTAGCCCTCGCCCTGACCCTCGCGACCCTCGCCGCCTGTGGAGGTGGGGACGCCGGCTCATCCGGCGCGCGGCGCCTGGCCGTCATCCCCAAGGGCACCAGCCACGAGTTCTGGAAGGCGGTCCATGCCGGCAGCGTCCGGGCCGGCGACGACGTGGGCGTCGAGATCCAGTGGGTCGGTCCGCAGCCCGAGGGCGACCGCGAGGCCCAGATCGGCGTGGTGGAGACGATGATCACGCGCGGCGTGGACGGCATCGTCCTCATGCCCGTGGACGGCACCGCGCTCGCTCGCGTGGCCCAGGAGGCCGCGGACGCCGGGATCCCGGTCGTCATCGCGGACTCGGGCCTCGACTGGGACGGCAAGGTCAGCTTCGTCGCCACCGACAACCGCGAGGCGGGCCGCATCGCCGGCCGCCGGCTGCGTGAGCTCATGGGCGGCGAGGGGAAGGCCCTGATGATGCGCTACGTGGAGGGCTCGGAGAGCACCAACCAGCGCGAGGACGGCTTCCTCGAGGGCATGGGGGAGAAGAGCGGCGTCGAGCTGCTCTCCACCAACCAGTACGCGGGCAACACCAAGGAGGGGGCTCAGGCCGTGGCCGAGAACCTCCTCACCGCCCACCCCGACGTGACCGGCATCTTCTGCTCCAACGAGTCCGCCACCCACGGGATGCTGCGCGCGCTCGAGGCCGCGGGCCTCGCGGGCAAGGTGCGCTTCGTGGGCTTCGACTCGAGCGGCACCCTGCTCGAGGGCCTGCGCGCCGGCCACATCGACGCGCTCGTCCTCCAGGACCCCGTGCACATGGGGGACACGGCGGTCCGGACCCTCGTGGATCACCTCGACGGCAAGACGATCGAGGCCCGCGTGGACACGGGCGTCACCGTCGCGACCGGCGCGAACCTGGACAGCCCCGAGATCGCGGGGCTGCTGGAGCCCGACCTCTCCATCCTGGACGGTCGGTGAGCGGCAGGGCGGAGCACCCGCCGACCGCCGCGCCCGAGCCTCGGCTCCTCATGCGCGGGGTCGTGAAGGCGTTCGGGCCGGTGCAGGCCCTGGGCGGCGTGGACCTCGAGGTGCGCGCCGGTGAGGTCCATGCACTGCTCGGGGAGAACGGCGCGGGCAAGAGCACCCTGATGAAGGTGCTGTCCGGGGCCTATCGGCCCGACGGCGGCGAGCTGGTCCTGGAGGGTCGGCCCTATGCACCGCGCGGGCCGCAGGAGGCGCGCGCTCGGGGAGTGGCGATGATCTACCAGGAGCTCGCCCTCGCCCTCGACCTCACCGTCGAGGAGAACATCGTGCTGGGTGCTGAGCCCCGCAGCGGCCCCGCGGTGGATCGCGCCGCGAGGCGAGCGCTGGCCGAGCGGGCGCTGGCTCGCCTGGGCGAGGGGGCACCCGCACCGGACGCCCGCGTCGCGGAGCTCGGACCGGGTCCGAGGCAGCTCGTCGAGATCGCGCGCGCTCTCGCCTCCGAGGCGCGCGTCATCGTGTTCGACGAGCCGACCAGCTCCCTCTCGCGGCGGGACGCCGAGCACCTGTTCGCCGTGGTGGAGCGGCTTCGGGACGAGGGCACGAGCGTCATCTGGATCGGCCACTTCCTCGAGGAGATCCAGCGCGTCGCCGATCGCTGGACCGTCCTGCGGGACGGCAGCACGGTGGGCACGGGGGACGTGGCTGGCACCGATCCTTCCACCTGGGTCACGCTCATGGCGGGGCGCGCGGTCGAGGAGTTCTTCCCGCCCCGGGAGGCCGCCCCCGGCGAGACGCTGCTCGAGCTCGACGGGCTCGCGGGCGTGCCCATGCCCGACAGCGCGTCGCTCGCCCTTCGTCGGGGCGAGATCCTCGGCCTCGCCGGCCTGGTGGGGGCCGGACGCACGGAGCTGCTGCGCGCGCTCTTCGGACTCGATGCGGTTCGCTCTGGCCGCGTGCGCCTGGGAGGGGCCGACCTTGGCACGGGGACCCCGGCGCAGCGCATCGATCAGGGCTTCGGCCTCGCGAGCGAGGACCGCAAGGCCGAGGGACTCGCCCTGGAGCGCTCGATCGCCTTCAATCTCACGCTCTCGCGCCCGGTCGCTGCGCGCGGCGTCCTGCGGCCGGCCGAGGAGCGCGGTGCCGTCGAGCGCTGGATCGCCTCCCTGGGCGTGCGCTGTCGCGACGGAGCCCAGTCCATCGGCGAGCTGTCGGGGGGCAACCAGCAGAAGGTCGCTCTGGCGCGGCTGCTGCACCAGGACGCGGACGTGCTGCTGCTCGACGAGCCGACGCGCGGGGTCGACGTGGGGGCGAAGGTCGAGATCTATCGGCTCCTCGGCGAGCTCGCTGCCCAGGGCAAGGCGCTCCTGGTCGTCAGCTCCTACTTCCCCGAGCTGCTCGGCATCTGCGACCGCATCGCCGTGATGCACCGTGGTCGGCTCGGCGCCGCGCGCCCCGCCTCCGAGTGGACTGAGACCACCCTCCTCGACGCCGCCGCGCGCGGGGAAGGAGACGCCGCATGAATCGTGACCTCACGCGCCGCCTGCTGGCGGCCGGCCCCGTCCTGGGCCTGCTCCTGGTCGGGCTCGCCTTTGGGCTGGCCGAGCCCGCCTTCGCCAGCCAGCGCAACCTCGTCACCATCGCGGTGCAGACCGTGATCACGGCGATCGCGGCCCTCGGCATGACCTTCGTCATCGCCTCGGGGGGCATCGACCTGTCGGTGGGCTCGGTGATCGCGCTCGCGGGCACCACGGTGGCCGCGCTGCTCCAGCAGGGCCACGGCGCGGCGGTCGCGACCCTGGGCGGTCTCGCGGCCGGGACCGCGGCTGGCCTCGTCAACGGCGCGCTCGTCACCCGCCTCTCCCTGGCTCCCTTCGTGGTGACGCTCGGGACCATGGGCGCCGCGCGTGGGGTGGCCAAGTGGATCAGTGGCGAGACGACCATCGAGCCGCCGCGCGAGGCGGTCGAGCCGCTCGCGGACCTCCTCGTGAAGGAGTGGACCGCGCCCGGCCTCCTGCTGGGCTTGGCCCTCTCCCTCGCGGCGGCCTTCCTGCTGAAGCGCACGGTCTTCGGCGTGCACACCCTGGCCGTGGGCTCGAGCGAGGCGACCGCGCGCCTGTGCGGGGTGCCGGTCGAGCGCACGAAGCTGCTGGTCTACGGGCTGGGGGGCCTGACCGCCGGGCTGGCGGGCGCTCTGCAGATGGGGCGCGTCGGCGTGGGGGACCCCACGGCGTCACTCGGCGCCGAGCTCGACGTCATCGCGGCCGTGGTGCTCGGGGGCGCCAGCCTCGCCGGGGGCTCGGGGTCCATCAGTGGCACCCTCGTGGGGGCGCTCCTCATGAGCACCCTCGCCAATGGCTGCAACCTGCGGGGCTGGCCCCCGTTCGTGCAGGAGATCCTCACGGGGGTGATCATCGTCGCCGCCGTCACCCTCGACCGCTTCCGCCGTGCGAACTGAGACCAAGGTCCTTCTCCTCCTCCTCGCGACCGGCTGCGTGGCGCCGGACACCTCGCCCGGCGCCTCCTCGGAAGCCGAGGAGCGTCTGCCGAACGTGGTCGTCCTCTTCTCGGATGACGCGGGCTACGGCGACTTCGGTTTCCAGGCCTTCACCGAGCCCGACGTCGAGGGCCTCACGCCCTCCCTCGACCGGCTGGCCGCGGAGGGGCTCGTGCTCGCCGACTTCCACACCAGCGCGAGCGTCTGCTCGCCGTCGCGCGCGGGGCTGCTGACGGGCCGCCACCAGCAGGAGTTCGGCCACGAGATGAACCTGCCCATCGGGAGCAAGGCGAGCGGCATCGCAGCCGCCGGCCGCTCCCTCGCCGACCGCATGCGGGCTGCGGGGCTGGCCACCGGCTACGTGGGGAAGTGGCACCTCGGCTACCGCGAGGAGGACCATCCCAACCGGGTCGGCTGGGACTGGTTCCACGGCTGCCTGCAGGGGTCGCGCTCCTACTACGCCTACGACGAGCCCACGGACCTGCGCGTGATCCAGGAGAACGGCGTTCCGACGCCGGAGGAGGGCTATCTCACCGATCGCCTCGGGGACGCCGCGGTGCGGTTCATGGAGGACCATCGGGACGAGCCCTTCTTCCTGTTCGTCTCCTTCACGGCACCCCACGGCCCGCTCGAGCCGCGGCCTGGCGACCTGGAGCGGCCCGAGCTCGCGCGCCTCGAGCCCGCCAAGCGCCGGAAGCACGCCGCGCTCGTCGCGGCCCTGGACGACAACGTGGGCAAGGTCGTGCAGGCCCTCGAGCGGCTCGGCCTCGAGGACGACACCCTGGTCGTGTTCACCAACGACAACGGCGGGCAGACCCAGGGCGGCGCGCGGAACGGACGGCTTCGCGGCCGCAAGGGCATGCTCACCGAGGGGGGGATCCGCGTCCCGGCGGCCCTGCGCTGGCCCGGTCGCGTGGAGGCTGGGGGCGTGTCCGACGTCCCGAGCACGACCCTCGACCTGGCGCGCACCCTGCTCAGCGCGGTGGGCTCGTCCGAGGTGGACGATCCCGCCCTCGACGGCCGGGACCTCCTCGACCACTGGACGCGCGGCGCCGCCGTGCCCGACGCACCGCTCTTCTGGCGGCAGCGCGGCGCGCGCGGGCAGCGCGCCGTGCGGCTCGGGCCGTGGAAGCTCCTGCACGAGGACCCGGATGCCGCGCCCCAGCTGTTCGACCTGCGCAGCGACCTCGGCGAGGAGCAGGACCTCGCTGCAGAGCACCCCGACCGGGTCGCCGAGCTCACCCAGCTGCTGGACGACTGGGAGACCGGCCTCGTGCAGCCGCTGTTCGGAAGCGTCGCGAAGTAGGGCGATCGCGAGGCTGGGCCTCTGCAGCGTCCCTGAAGGCCTGTTTCAGCAGGCCTGTTTCCGTACGGCTGTTCGAATCCGGTGAGCTCAGCAGCGACTCAGCGCGGGGCGGGCAGCGCGCGCCAGATCGTGTGCACGTGTGCCGGGTCGTTCGCCGGCGCGCTGTACTCGATGCCGAAGCTGCGGTCGC
>WTJQ01000042.1:0-3946 GCA_011524785.1 Planctomycetota bacterium
TGTCCGCGTAGCGCGACCACTCGAGCCAGTCCCAGGCCATCCGCTCGCCGTAGCGCGGCGAGGCGAGCAGCCGCTCGACGAGCCCCGGGTAGTCGCGCCAGAACGCTCCCGAGAGCGCGGCGTCCAGCTCCTCCTGCGTCGGCGGCAGACCGGTCAGGTCGAGGTACACCCGGCGCACCAGCTCGTGGGGCGCGGCGTCCGGACTCGGCTCGAGTCCGTCGCGCTCGAGGGGGGCGACGACGAAGGCATCGATCGGGGACCGGGTCCACTCCGGGTTGCCGTGGGGCGGCGGCGCGACCTCAGCGACCGGCTGGAAGGCCCAGTGCCCGCGCCACGGCGCACCCTCCTCGATCCAGGCCTCGAGCACCTCGATCTCGGCCTCGGAGAGGCTCAGCCCCGAGTCGACCGGCGGCATGTGTCGCCGGCCGGTGGCCCTGATCCGTGCGGCCAGCTCGGAGGCGGCGACGTCGCCCGGCACGACCACCTCGGCCAGCCCCTCGCGCGTATCGAGCCGCAGGTCCGCCTCACGCGCGCCCGCGTCCGGGCCGTGGCAGGCGAAGCAGCGGTCCGCGAGGAGGTCCTGCGGCTCCTCCGCGCCCGAAGGCACGAGGAGAGGGACCGCGAGGAGCGCCAGCACGGACCCACCCTAGCGCCCGGGTCCAGGACGCGGGGCGACCCGCCGGACTGTCGCACGGCGCCGATCGCCCGGACCTCCTCGTCGCGTGCGCACGAGGTCCGGGGCGGGCTCGCGGAGCGCCCAGCTCAGAGGTCCAGCCCGAAGTCGGTCCAGCTCGCCTCGAAGAGCGCCTCCACGTCGGCCCTCGAGCCGCGCAGCACGGGGAAGTCCGTCACCAGCTCCTTGGTGAGGCCCGGGTTCCTGTCCTCGCTGCTGAAGAGGTGGTTCCAGGTCGCGACGTGGACCACCGGGCGGCCGTCGAGCTGCTCGAACGCGCTCACGGAGAGGGTCCGGGCGTGATGCCGCGGCGCGAGGACGCCCCAGCCCTGGTCCCCCGCCCAGGTCCGGGGGAACTCCAGGCTGTCCAAGGCTCCGCCAGGATCGAGATGCAGGCGGATCGTCTCCACGTCCGCGACCCGATGCCATCCTCGGCGCTCGAGGTCGAGGCGGAGGAACGGCCGACTCGGAGTGAACGAGACGAGGCCCCACCACCGGTCGAGGTCGTAGAGCCGATCGATCAGGGGGATGGGATGGTCCTCGTCCTCCGTCACCAGCTGCAGCTCGACGGTCCGCGGATCGAGCTCGTGCACGAACAGGCCCAGGATCGGATTGTCGGAGTCACGCTCGGGGACGGCGAACACCGGGAGGGCGCAGGGCCACTCGGTCCGCTCCAGGGACGGCGCCCCCTCCTCGAGGTGCGGCTGCGGGAACCAGGCGAGGGGCCCGGCGAGGACGAGGGTGACCAGGCGGCCGCTCGGTTCCGTGGTCCTCGTCATGGGTGGGTTCCGTGGAGCTGTCGCGCGTCGCTCGCGGCGGAGCGGGATGATGGCTGGCGCAGCGCCGCGATCGGCTGGGGCTGCTCGTGGATTGCAGCACGGGACCCGCCGTGGAGGAAGATTGCGGCGCGGCTCTCCTGTCGTATCAAGACGCCGCGGGCCTGGGCCGTCGGCGCCGAGCGAGTCCCTCCGTCGAGGAATCGTTGAGGGGGCCTCAGTCGAGGAGGTTGCCGACCGCCGTGCTGCTGGCCCCCACGAAGAGCAGGCCCGAGATCCCCGTCACGGCGAACAGGCCGAGCGCTCCAAGGACGCGACCCGCAGTGGCCCTGGCTCGGAGACGCGGGATCAGGAGGGTCAGCGAACGGAGGGCGAGGACCGTCGATGCCGCGGACAGGAGGGTGACCGCGGGCGCCCAGGTGAGCTCGTGCGGCCGGTTCGCGTTGGACAGGTCGTGCAGGGCGAGCGCGAAGCCGGCCGCCGCGAGCAGGGCTGCCAGCACGCCGCGTGTTCCCGGGCCCGCAGTGCTCGGAGGAGGCTGGAGACGGCCGGAGGGGTCGCGCATGGCGCGTGATTCCACCACCTCCCCCACCCACCCGGGAAGACGGGCGGTGCGGACCTGGGTTGCGGGTGCGTCCTGGATTCCGGGACATGAGGACGCCCCACCCCGGAGGACCGGAGCGGGGCGCCGTCGAAGTCCGAGGACCCGAGATCAGAGCTTCTGGATCTCCCAGATGGTCGTCGTCCCGCTCACCTCGTTGCCGATCACGAGCAGAGGGGTGCCCGTGGGCGACTGGCCCTGCGGAATGAACAGCATCCCCTCGGGGCCGAGGTCCCCCGCGGTCCCCGCGGCGGCGTCGCCCGCGAAGTCACGGTTCGAGTAGTAGCCGATGAACGCCGGGGCGCTCGGGATGGTGCAGTCGTACGCAACGATCGCCGAGTGGCGCTCGAAACCGACGAAGGCCACGCGGCGGCCGTAGAGACGCCCCACCTCGAGGCCCTCCGGCTCGGGACCCTTGTCGTCGGAGCGGTTGTCGAAGGAGTCGTTCTCGTCGTTGGTGCTGTTGAAGTCCAGCGGATCGTTCGCAGCGATCAGCTGCTCGAACTGGGCGCCGCTGTCGAAGACGAGGCTGCCGTCGAGGCCCCAGATGCTGAACGAGCGAGCTCCGTAGCAGTAGAGCTCGTCGACGTCACCGTCGTCATCGATGTCGCCATTCGCGGTGGTGGTCTTCAGACGACCCAGGTTCGCGTCGAGCTGGAGGTTGGCCGCATCCGGGAAGATGGTCGGATCGAGGATGAGGTCCTTGATGCGCTCCTCCTCGGAGTAGCCGTCATAGTCGCGCGAGTCCCCCTCGTTGGCCGTCACGAGGAAGTCCCCGGCGGGCGTACGCATGAACTTGATCGTGTCGGGCATGTAGAAGCCCTTGACCGGCCAGTTCTGGATGTTGATCACATCGTCCTTGTTGCTGGCGTCGAGCTCGTTGCCCGGCAGGCTGTGGTCCTTGGTCCCCAGCGGCACGATGTCGAGCACAGTCGCGGCCTGGATGTCGACCACGGCGAGCGCGTTGTTCTCCTGGCAGGCCACGAAGGCACGCCGCGAGTTCTTGGAGACCGCGATGAACTCGGGCTCCATGTCCTGGGCGACGGAGGCGCCGGGGCCGAAGATGCGGACGCCGGGCAGGTCCTGCCCGTTGAACGCCTCGAAGCCGGCCTCCCGGACCTTGGACTGGTCGAGGGTGTTCACCGGGCCGAACATGTCGATCACGCTGATCGAGCCGACCGGATCGATGGTGTAGTCGTCGTTGGGCTCGCCCTCGTTGGCGGTCAGCACGTAGTTGCCCGAGGGCGTGAAGGTGATCATGTCGGGGCCGTAGCCCACGTCGACGCTGCTGAGGAAACCGCCGTCCGTGTCGAGGAACACGGCCTTGCCCTGATCGGTGCCATTGGCGACGGCCACCGCGAGGATCGGTGCGAAGGTGGTTCCGCCGAGCCCGGTGACCTTGCCTCGACCAACATCGATGCTGTTGAGGCCGCCGCCATACACCGACATGTCCACCGTGCTGACGAGGGTCGGGTTGCTGGGATCCGCGATCGAGACGATGTCGATGGTGTTCGCGAACGCGTTGACGACGAAGAGCCGCTGGGTGTTGGGATCGTGAGCGACGATCTCGGCAGCGCTCTCGTCGAAGAGGCCGCTCTCGTAGGTCCCGAGCGGGACGAGGTCGAGGTCGAGGGCAGGAAGGCACTGCGCGAAGGCGGCGCCAGGAAGGACAACGGCGCCGGCCGTGAGGAGGAGGGTGTTGAGCTTCATGGGATTGGAGTTCCTCCCCACCGGGGAGGGAGGGCACGAGGGCCGCAGGGAAGCTAGGCGGCCGTCGAACGCACCTCCGTCAAGCGGCAGCGAATGGATGACCAAGCCCAGGTACGAGTGTGAAGGGCGGCCACGGCCCGCTCGTGACACGCGTGCAAATGGGACCTGCTTCGAACCACCGGCCCC
>WTJQ01000042.1:4046-5970 GCA_011524785.1 Planctomycetota bacterium
CACTGCTGGAGCGCCAGCTGCAACGCCGCGGAGCAGGCACGCGGTCGGCTCGTGGAGGCCGGCTTCCAGCAGGTGGAGGTGCTCGAGGGCGGCCTGGACGCGTGGGTGGCGGCCGGGCTGCCGATCGAGGGCGAGGAGGCCTAGGCTCACGGCATGAAGATGCTTGGCCCCCCGCTCGTCCTCGCGCTGCTCGCCACGAGCTGCTCCACCACGCCGGTCGCCCACCGCGTGCTCGTCCAGGGCAACGGGGTCCTCGCGATCGTGGAGCCCGACGGCTCCACGAGCTGGAGCACGGCCTGGGGCGGCATCCACGACCTGCACGTGCTGGAGAGCGGGAACGTCATGGTCCAGCGCGGCGCGCACGAGGTCGTGGAGCTCGATCGCGCGACCGGCGAGGTCGTCTGGTCCTACGACAGTGCCACGAGCAACGGCAACGAGGGCCGGCCGGTCGAGGTGCACGCGTTCCAGCCGCTCGAGAACGAGCGCGTGATGATCGTGGAGAGCGGCCCGGCCCGGATCCTCGAGGTCGAGCGCGCGACGGGCGCCGTGGTCCAGGAGGTGCCACTCGTGGTCGACCGTCCGCACCCGCACACGGACACCCGGCTCGCCCGCAAGCTGCCTGGCGGGACCTACCTCGTCTGCCACGAGGCGGACGGCAAGGTCCGCGAGTACGCCGGCGACGGCGCCGTCGTCTGGGAGTACGAGGTGCCACTCTTCGGCCGCGACCCGAGCGTCGGGCACGGCCCGGAGGCCTTCGGCAACAAGGTCTTCAGCGCGCTGCGCCTCCCGGGCGGCAACACCCTGATCGGGACCGGCAATGGGCACAGCGTGCTGGAGGTCACCCCGGCGGGCGAGGTCGTCTGGAGCGTCCACCAGGACGAGCTCCCCGGGATCCGCCTCGCATGGGTCACCACCCTCGAGCTGCTGCCCAATGGGAACCTGGTGATCGGGAACTGCCACGCGGGCCCGGGGCAGCCGCTGCTCGTCGAGCTCGACCGGACGACCAAGGACGTCGTGTGGACCTTCGACCGCTACGACACCTTCGGGAACTCCGTGCCGAACACGCAGCTGCTCGACGTCACGGGCGCGCTGCGCTGAAGCCCTGCAAGTTCGATCGCTCCACCGCGACATCTCGGGTCCACCCGCGGACGCATCACGGATCGCCGCGACCTTCGTGCGAGCGCTGAGGCCGGCTCGAACGAAGGACCTCAGCGCCGACGCCGGCGCGGGCCCCCGCGCCTGCGACGCGAGCCGCCAGAGGACGAGCCCCCAGAGCCGGCCGTCGAGCCGCCGCTCCCTGCGCGGCCTCGGCCACGCCCGCGACGCTCTCCCCCGTCGACTCCGGCGCCGAACGGATCCCGCGGGGCTCCGTCGTCCCGCCGCCCGCGACGCAGGCGGGGAGGCTCCTCCCCACTGATCTGGACCGGGGGCGGGCCGGGCTCCTCGAGGCGACCCCCGACACGGCCACCGCCCCCGCGACGGCCTCCTCCCGAACCGCGTCCGCCGCCCGCGCTGCCGCCCGCGCTGCCGCCTCCGCGGCCGCCGCGAGCGCCGCCACCTTGCCCGGAGCCACGCGAGGCCCCGCCCGCGGGACCTCCGCGCCCGGACAGCTTGACGCCGTCCTCCCCGCCGAAGTCGCGGATCTTGATGCGCTGGATGGCCATGCCCAGCTTGCGCTCGATGTCCTTCACCGCCGCGAAGTCCTCGTGGGTCACGAAGGTGCAGGCCTTGCCGCTGCGCTCCGCGCGGCCCGTCCGGCCGATCCGGTGCGTGTAGGCGTCCGGCGTGTTGGGCACGTCGTAGTTGATGACGTGGCTGACCTGCGCCACGTCGATCCCCCGCGCTGCGATGTCCGTGGCGACCAGCACGTCGAATTGTCCCTTGCGGAAGCCCTCCATGGCCTTCTGCCGGGCGCTCTGGCTCA
>WTJQ01000511.1 GCA_011524785.1 Planctomycetota bacterium
GTCTCGTTCTGGGGGCGGGACGACGGCGGCCGCGACCAGCAGCTCGACAGCCTCGAAGAGAACTGGGACGGCGCCGTGGAGACCTCCCCGGGCCAGGCCCCGACCAACCACAAGTGGTCGCTCGGTGGTGGGGGCCGCCTGGAGCTCGACCGTGAGTGGACCTTCGGCGGCTTCGGAGGCGTCTTCTACGAGCAGGACTCGTCCTTCTACGACAACGGGATCGACGACAAGTACTGGGTCACCACGCCCGGCGCCGGGATGACGCCCAAGGAGACCCAGGGCACCTCCCAGGACGGCGACTTCAAGACCAACCTCTTCGACGTCGTGCGCTCCCAGGACTCCGTTCGCTGGGGGGGACTCGCCACGTTCGGCCTCGAGTCCGAGAACCACTTCCTGGGTCTCACCGGCCTCTACACGCGGAACGCGGCCGACACCGCGACGCGGGCGACCGACACGCGCGGCAAGCAGTACTACTTCCCGGGCTACGACCCCAACGACGAGGACTCCCCGGGCTACGACGCGGACGACTCCGCGCCCTACCTGGTCACCGAGACGCTCGAGTACACGGAGCGCACCACCCAGACGCTCCAGCTGAACGGCCGTCACACCCTGGCCAGCGGCGGCGGGACCTGGCTCGGCGCCAACTTCGACGCCCCCGAGCTCAGCTGGACCCTGTCCTCGAGCGGCGCCAGCCTCGACCAGCCCGACAAGCGCCAGTTCGGTGGGCTTTGGTCCCCGAACGAGCTCCTGTTCGACGTCCTCGAGGTGGGCGGGTGGCAGCCCTTCAAGCCGGGCGCCAACTTCAACTTCGGCAACCTCCAGCGCATCTGGAAGCAGATCGAGGAGGACAGTGAGCAGGCGAAGCTCGACCTGGAGTTCCCCTTCGACGTCGGCGAGGACGCCGACCCGGGCTCCCTCCGCGTGGGGGTGTTCCAGGACGTGGTCAACCGCGACTTCTACCAGGACTCCTTCGGCAACTTCGGGGACAACTCCGGCTACTGGGCCGGCTTCGAGGACTCCTGGGGCGCGGCCTGGGACAGCCAGGACCACCCCATCACCGAGTCGACCTTCGACATCGACTATCGCGGCCGCCAGAAGATCGCGGCCTCCTACGCGATGTTCGACGTGCCCCTGAGCACGGGCATGAACCTGATCGGAGGGGCGCGCTTCGAGTCGACCGACATCGACGTGAACATCTCGGCCGAGGAGGACGCGTTCTGGTACCAGTTCGGCACGCCCGGTCAGATCGACTTCTCCGAGCCGGGGATCGCCGACGCCGACTTCGAGCAGGACGACGTGCTCCCGTCGCTCTCCCTCGTCTACGAGCCCACTGAGCAGCTCACGCTCCGGGCCGCCTACAGCGAGACGATCGCGCGGCAGACCTTCAAGGAGCTCACGCCGGTCGTGCAGCAGGAGTACCTCGGGGGGCCGATCTTCCTCGGCAACCCCGACCTGCGCATGAGCAACCTGGAGAACTTCGATCTCCGCTTCGACTACACGCCTTACGAGGGCGGGCTCGCGAGCCTCTCGTTCTTCCACAAGAGCGTGGAGGACGCGATCGAGTACGTGGCCGTCGGCTCGCAGGAGTTCCAGTTCACGACGGCCCTGAACTATCCCAAGGGTGAGCTCACGGGCTGGGAGTTCGAGGTGCGGCACGCGTTCGACGGCGCGGTCGAGGGGCTCGGGGTCGGGGCGAACGCGACCCTGATCGACTCCGAGGTGGATCTCACGCCCTTCGAGATCGAGCAGTTCGCCCTGCCCGGCGTGGCCGTGGACATCACCTCACGGGAGATGACCAACGCGCCCGAGCACCTGTTCAACCTCTACACGACCTACGACCTGGAGCGCACCGGGACCAACCTCGCGCTCTTCTACACGGTCCAGGGCGACACGCTCGTCGAGGGCGCTGGCATCGACAACGGCAACTTCGTGCCCAGCGTCTTCCAGAACGAGTACGACACCCTGAACTTCAGCGCGTCGCAGGACCTCGGCGACGGCCTGCGCCTGCAGTTCCGCGCCAAGAACCTCACCAACCCGCTCATCGAGCGGGTCTACCGCCACGAGTCCATCGGCGATGACGTGACCCGGACCTCGTTCACGCGAGGCATCGAGTACTCCCTGTCGATCTCCTACCGCCTCTCCTTCTGAGCCGCGCGTCCCTCCGCTCGCGGCGACCTCCGAAAGAACCAGACCCTGCCCCTCGAGACCATGAAACCCCAGTGCCCCCAACGCCGCTCGACCTGGCTCCGGTCGGGAGCCCTCGCGCTCCTCGCCGGCTCCACGCTCATGGCCCTCGGCCAGCGCTCCCGCGCCCAGGGGGACGACGACCCCGTGGCGTCGTCCCGGACCGTGCTCGAGCAGTGGGTCGAGACCGAGCGTCTGCTCTCCAAGGAGAAGCGCGACTGGGTCCTCGGGCGTGAGTCGCTCAACGAGCGCATCGGGCTCGTCGAGCGCGAGATCGCCTCGTTCCAGGAGCGCATCGAGGAGGCCAAGGGCAGCATCGCCGAGGCCGACAAGAAGCGTGAGGAGCTGATGGCGGAGAACGAGCGCCTGAAGGAGGCCACCTCGTCGCTGGTCGACACCATCGCGGCCCTGGAGGGACGGGTCCGCGCGCTCCTGCCGCGCCTGCCGGAGCCGATCCAGGACAAGGTCAAGCCGCTGTCCCAGCGCCTCCCGGAGGAGGGCGCCGAGTCCAAGGACTCCCTCAGCGTGCGGTTCCAGAACGTGGTCGGGATCCTGAGCCAGGTGAACAAGTACCACCGTGAGATCCACGTCGAGACCGAGGTCCGCGACATCGGCGGTGGGCGCCAGGCCGAGGTGGCGACGCTCTACCTGGGCCTCAGCCAGGGCTACTACGTGAGCAACGACGGCACGGCCGCCGGCCGGGGCACCTCCACCGCCGACGGCTTCGAGTGGACGCCGCAGAACGACGCGGCGGCCGAGATCGCCGAGGCCATTCGGATCATGAAGAGCGAGGCTCCGGCGAGCTTCGTTCGTCTGCCCATCACCATCCAGTGAGACGAGGAGCCGATCCCATGAACCGCACCAGCGCCATGCAAGCCGCCACGCTCTCCGCCCTCCTCCTCGCGCCCCTGGCTCTCGGCCAGGGCCAGGATCCGGCCGACGGGGCCGGCGCGACCCTCGCGACGACCGAGGAGACGCTCCAGGCACGCCTCGAGGCCAGCATCGCCGAGCTCAACCGCGTCCGGGAGCAGCTCGCCGCCGAGAAGGTCCCCCTGGCTCAGCGCCTCGCTGAGCTCCAGGGCGAGCTGTCCGGCGTCCGCGCCGAGTACCAGACGACCACGCGGACCCTCGACTCGCGCAGCCTCGACCTCAGCAACCTCGGCACCGAGCTCAAGTCCCGCAACGACGAGCGCACCTACCTGTCGAACCTGCTGACCCAGTACCTCGAGGGCTTCGAGACGGGGCTGCACATCGCAGAGCTCGCGCGCTACGAGGCTCCCGTCGAGGAGGCCAAGCTGGCCCCCGAGAACAGCAACCTCTCCGAGCTCGAGGTGTACCGCGCCCAGGCGAGCATCCTGTCCGTGTCCCTGGATCGCCTGGAGGCGGCCCTCGGCGGCGAGCTCTTCGAGGGCACGGCCATCGACGAGACCGGGCTGCAGCAGCCGGGGCGGTTCGCCCTGGTGGGACCGGCCGCACTGTTCCTCAGCAGCGGTGGGAGCATCGGCACGGCCGAGCAGCGCCTCGGGTCCCTCGAGCCGGCGCAGATCGGCTTCGCGCTCCCCGAGGACCAGGAGGCGGCGCGCGGGCTGCTCCAGAACGGCACCGGCGCGTTCCCCCTCGACCCGACCCTGGGCGATGCCCACAAGCTGGCTGCCACCCAGGAGACCTTCCTGGAGCACGTCCAGAAGGGCGGCGCGGTCATGTACCCGATCGGCGGCATGGCGGCCCTCGCGCTGCTGGTCGCCCTCTACAAGTACCTGACCATGGCCTTCATCCGCCGTCCGTCGGGCAAGCGCGTCACGGCGCTCCTCGCCGCGGTGGGTCAGGGCAACCGTGAGGAGGCCGAGAGCGCCGTCCGCAAGATCGGCGGGCCGACCGGCCGCATGCTCGCCGTGGGCGTCGAGCACATGGACGAGCCGCGGGAGCTGGTCGAGGAGGCGATGTACGAGAGCGTCCTCACGACCCGCCTCAAGCTGCAGGGCATGCTGCCCTTCATCGCGATCTGCGCGGCCTCCGCTCCCCTGCTCGGGCTGCTCGGCACCGTGACCGGCATCATCAACACCTTCAAGCTGATCACCGTGTTCGGCTCCGGGGACGTCAAGTCGCTCTCGGGCGGCATCTCCGAGGCGCTGATCACCACGAAGTTCGGCCTGATCGTGGCCATCCCCTCCCTGCTCCTGCACGCCTTCCTGTCGCGCAAGGCCAAGGGCGTCACGGACCAGATGGAGAAGTCCGCCGTCTCCTTCACCAACCAGCTGGCCCGGACCCAGGCCTCGGCTCCCGCATCCGCGCCCTCCGGCGAGGGCGGCGGGACCAGCGGGGGCGGCGCGGCCGAGCCCTCCGAGGACCAGGTCCGCAAGGTGCTCGCCGAGCTCCTCGGTGAGGACTCCGCGGCGACGCCCGCCTCCTGACGCAGCGCTCCATGGACCTCCAAGCCCTCATCGATCAGGCCGTTGGCCTGTGGACCGAAGCCCGGGAGATCTGGCTCTCGGGTGGCTGGGCCATGATCGCGATCTCCGTGATCGCGCTCGTGATGTTCAGCGTGGGCATGGGGCTGCACTTCAAGCTGCGCGCGAAGGGCTTCCAGCGGGTGCCGGAGTCCACCTGGCGGCGCTGGATCGACCGTCGCCTGGAGCGTGAGGGGGTCATCGGGGACCTCATGGACGAGGTCGCCGACACCGAGTCGATCGAGGGGATGTCCCTCGGCTTCGACGAGCTGCGCACCACCGAGATCGTGCCCCTCGATCGCGACCTGCGGGTCATGAAGACCTGCGTCAGCGCCGCGCCGCTGGTCGGGCTGCTGGGCACCGTCACCGGGATGCTCTCGACCTTCGGCGCCCTCGCCACCGGCGGGGGGGGCGACAAGACCATGGGCATGGTGGCCAAGGGGATCTCCGAGGCCCTGATCACGACCGAGACGGGCCTCGTCATCGCCCTGCCCGGCCTCTTCTTCCAGTACCAGCTGGCGCGGCGCACCGAGGCCTACCGCGCCTTCCTCGCCCACCTCGAGTCCGTGTGCGTCCAGCGCCTGTTCCGCAGGCAGCGGGACGAGGCCGCACGCGTCGAGGAGGAGCGCGCCCGCGCCGAGGCCCGGCGGGTGCTGCGCGCCCGGCTGGCGACGAGGATCCACTCGGCCTGAACCCGACCGACACGACCATGGGACGATTCCGCGACCAGAGCTCCGACGACAGCAGCGAGACGGCGATCGACATGTCGCCGCTGATCGACTGCGTCTTCATCCTCCTGATCTTCTTCATCGTGACCACGGTCTTCGTGGAGGAGACCGGGGTCGAGGTGGACAAGCCGCAGGCCGCCTCCGGGGCGGCGCTCGAGAAGACCAGCATCCTCCTGGCCCTGACCGACAAGGGACAGGTCGTCTACGGCGGGCGCGACATCGGCATCAGCGGCGTCCAGCCGCTGATCAAGCGCATGACCGCCAAGGAGGCGCTGCCGGTGATCATCCAGGCCGACACCGTGTCCCAGTCCGGCCTGCTCGTCCGCATCATCGACCAGGTCAAGCTGGCCGACCCCTCGCTCAAGGTGAGCATCGCCACCGCGCCTCCCCGCGGCTGAACCGGAACCATGGCCCGCACCACCGATCGAAGCCTCGCGAGGCGCCTGTTCGACCGGCTCCTGTCCCTCTTCGGAGCGGTGGGCCTGACCGCGCTGTTCTTCCTGCTCCTGCCCCTGATCCAGGCGATCACCAAGGAGCGCAGTGACACCCTGGAGCTCGTGCAGGCCGACTCGGCGGCGCTCCCGCCGCCGCCCCCGCC
>WTJQ01000552.1 GCA_011524785.1 Planctomycetota bacterium
GAACTACTGGGCGCGGCAGCGGCCGGCCGACTCGGTCACGCGCTCCTCGTCACGGGCCCCCCGGGGATCGGCAAGTTCGCGCTGCTCGAGGAGCTCGCGCGTGGGCTCCTCTGTGAGCGGGGTCCGGCGCCTGCTTGCGGTCAGTGCCCGGCGTGTCGCCGCGTCGCCTCGGGCGCTCATCCCGATCTCCATCGGGTCGACCCGCTGGCCGAGGGCTTCGCGGAGCTCACCATCCACTTCATCGCCGAGCGGGAGAACCGCCCCTCGGGCGCGTTCAGCGGGGTCGCCGTGGAGTCCTTCCTGCGGCTCGTCGCGGGCGAGGGGGGCTGGAGGATCGTGCTGATCCGGGACGCCGACCGGATGAACGAGGAGACCCAGAACGCCCTCCTGAAGACGCTCGAGGAGCCGGGGCCGGGCGTGCTCCTGGCGATGGAGTCGAGCCGTCCGGCCGCCCTGCTCCCCACGATTCGAAGCCGCGTGGTCGAGCGGCGGCTGCGGCGGCTGGACAGCGGCGAGGTCGCCGGGGTGCTGGCAGCGGTCGCTCCCGATCTCGCGAGGGATCCCGCCTGGGTGCGTCTGGCGGACGGCGCGCCAGGCCGCGCCGTGGCCCTCGAGGCCGCCGGCGCCCGCGAGTCGCTCGACCTCCTGGGGCGCGCCTTCGCAGGGCGTGCCGAGGCGCCCGCCCTGGTCAAGGCGCTGCTCGAGGTGGAGGGCGAGTTCCCTGGACGCACGGACCGGGCGCGCGAGCGTGAGCGTGTGCGCCTGCTCCTCGACCTCGGGCTCGAGCTCGTGCGCGACCTCCAGCGCGCGGTCGCCGGAGTGCCCTTGGCCTCCCTCGCTCACGGCGAGCGGCTGCCGCAGCGTCTCCCCTCGGGTCGCGCCTGTCGGGAGTGGCTCACCGCGTGGCTCGAGGCGCGTGCCGACCTCGACCTGAACCTGAACCCTGCGAGTGTCCTGGAGCGGGTGCTCGACCTGACCTCTGCCGGGCTCCCGGCCGGTGGGAGAGCCTGAGATGGAAGCCATTCGTCGCGCGGCCCGTGAGGACGGGCGCTACTCCCTCGAGGCGTACCAGTTCCTCTTCGAGGGCCTGGATCGCGCCGTCAAGATGACCGGGCGCCAGGGAGCCGAGGACCGGCACGTGACCGGCCAGGAGCTGGCCGAGGCCCTGCGGCAGCTTGCGCTGGAGGTCTACGGGCCGCTGGCCCGTCAGGTCTGGAACGCCTGGGGACTCCGCGGGACGCGGGACTGGGGCGAGATCGTCTTCGTCCTGATCCAGCACGGGATCTTCTCGAAGCAGGACTCCGACTCCATCGAGGACTTCGCGGACGTGTACGACCTGGAGCGCGACATGGAGCAGGCCTGGCAGCCGGCGCTGCCGGACCAGGAGGACCTCCTCGAGGGCGGCGGGGACGAGGCCTGATGCTGGATCGCCTCCCGCGCTCCAAGCGCAATCTGGCCCTCGCAGGAGTGGCCCTCCTGGCCGCCTGGGGAGCCTGGGTCGTCCAGGAGATCCTCAACCCGCTGGTGGCGGCCTACGTGCTGGCCTACATCGCGCACCCGCTGGTGCTGCGGCTCGAGGGGCGCGGCTGGTCACGCCAGCGCTCGGTGAACACGATCTACGCGGTCCTGGCGGTGCTCACCGCCGGGACCCTGGTCGCGGTCTGGACGCAGGGGAGCCACCTGGCGGCTCGCGTCCTCGACCCGGAGGCGGGGCTGCTGGCGACCCTGGACCTGCGGCTCGGGGAGTTCCTCGAGGGCCATCGGGAGTCCTGGTGGCTCGCGTGGCTCGGGCCTCTCGAGGGGAGCGGCGACGAGGGCTCGGCGCTGCTGCTCATGGCGCAGCAGCTGTGGACCGAGTTCGGGGCCGGGCGTGAGGGGGACCTCGCCGCCCAGGGCGCGGGTGCCCTGGGGCACTTCTTCGGCTCCGCCGCGGGATTGCTCTCGCTGATCGTCCTGACGCCGATCTACGCCTGGTACCTGCTGTTCGAGCTCGAGCGGATCCACTCGGTCGTCCGGCGGTACGTGCCCGCTCCGGAGAAGGAGCGCGTGGCGCGCATCGCGCGGAGCATCGGCACCGTGCTGACCGCGTTCTTCCGCGGCCGCCTGACCGTCTGCGCCCTGAAGGGCGTTCTGCTCTCCCTGGGGCTCCTCGTGGTGGGGGCGCCCTACGCGGTCTTCCTGGGGATGACCAGCGGCTTCGCTTCGCTGGCGCCGTTCGTGGGGTCGCTCGCTGGCTACGCGTTCAGCTTCCTGGTCGCCCTGCTGGAGCCTGGCGCCGATCTGGGCCTCACGTTCCTGTTCGTCAGCGCGGTCTTCGGCTTGGCCGAGGTGGTCGAGGGCTACGTCCTGATGCCGAGGATCCTCGGCGACTCGCTGGGGCTGCACCCGCTCTTCGTCTTCGTCGCGATCTTCATCGGAGGAGCGACGCTGGGCATGTTCGGGTTCCTGCTCGCCCTCCCGCTGGCCGCCTCCGGGCTGATCCTCTTCCGAGAGCTGGTCCTGCCGGCCCTCGAGCAGTTCGCGGCGGGGAGCGAGGCCGGGGCCGTCGAGGAGCAGCGTGCGGAGTCCGGCGGCGGGGAGACACCGTCCGGCTCCTGAGAGCCCAGGCCTTCGAGGTCCCGTCGATGCCGGTCAGCGGTCGGTCGAGTCCTCGTCCGCCATGGGCTCGAGAAGCCCCCGGAGCTGCGCGAGCTCCTGGGCCGTGAGCCCGCGCTCCTCGACCTCGGCACGGCCGAGCAGGCGGCGCGCCTCGTCCATCCGCGCACCGGTCAGCATGGCGACCGGGAGGGCGTCCTCAGCGTCGTCCTCCTCGAGCTGGAAGGTCAGGGCGAACTCGGGGACCTCGCTCAGGGGGCGCCCCTGGGCCTCGAAGAGCTCCGTGACCGCGCGCTGGAGCTGGCGGTCCTCCTGGAAGTCGCCCATGGGGAAGGCGCTGCCCCTGGAGTCCTGAACGAGGCGGCGGACCTCGATGCGAAGCAGCAGGCGCACGTCGTCACGGCCCAGGGTCGTGCCGAGGTCGGCGTAGAGCTCCTCGAAGCCCGGCCAGGCATTCCAGTCCCCGCGGTCGGACAGGGCCAGGGCCTGGAGGGTCTCCGCGTCGGACGCGAAGCGCTCGGTGGCCCACTCGCGGAGCTTGCGCTCGCCCTGGACGCGGCGCATCTCCCGGAGGCGCCAGTCCGCGTAGCGCACGGCGCGCACCTCGACGTCGGGCTCGACCCCGCCGGGGTTCTCGAGGTTGGCCTCGTCATCGAGCTGGCGGTGGATGGAGCGCCCGCTGGGCAGGAGGTAGTGCTCGATCGTGAGCTTCACGCGCGGCGCGTAGTCGAACTCCCCGTCGCCGTCCTGGTCCCGGGTGAGGGCCTCCCAAGCGTCCCGCCGGCCGTTGCGGTTCTCGTCCGCGAAGCCGTCGTCCTCCTCGCCGGGCAGCTGCAGCAGGTTCTGCACGGAGCCCTTGCCGTAGCTGCGCTGGCCCACCAGCGTGGCCCGTCCGTGGTCCTGGAGCGCGCCGCTCACGATCTCGCTCGCGGAGGCGCTGAAGCGGTTGATCAACACGGCCATGGGGACCTCCTCGGGCACGAGGGGGGCGACCCGGGTCTTGTAGGTGCGGCCACGGCGGACGCGGGACTCGGTGGTCACCACCGTCTTGCCGGCAGGCAGGAAGAGGTCGGCGACGTTGCGCGCCTCGTCCAGCAGCCCGCCCGTGTTGTTGCGAAGGTCGAGGACGAGGGACGTGGCCCCCGCCTCCAGCAGCTCCTGCAGGGCCGCGGCGACCTCCTGGCTGGCCACGCGGCTGAAGGTGGTCAGCTCGACCAGGCCGACGCCCCCCGGCAGCATGGCGGAGTGCACCGGCGGGATCGTGATCACGCCACGCTCCACCACGACGGCCATGTCCTCGGTGGGGCGGTCGATGAGGGCGGCGTCCATCCCGCGGCGCCAGACGTAGAGCTTCACCGGGGTCCCGGGCTTGCCCTTGAGGCGCTTGATGACCTCCTCGCTCGCCTCGCCGAGGGTCGGCCAGTCGCCGACGCGGACGATCTTGTCGTCGCTCGTGAGGCCCGCGAGGTAGGCGGGGCCCGAGTAGATCGGGCGGGTGATGGTGAAGAGGCCGTCCTCGCGGTCGACGTTGACGTAGGCACCGATGCCCCCGTACTCCGCCTCGAGGTCCTGCTCGAACTTCTCCCAGGCCTCCGAGTCGAAGAACGAGGAGTGCGGGTCCATGCGCTGGAGGAGGCCCTGCATGGCAGCCTCGAACAGCTCGTCCCGGCTCACCCGGTCGCCCTCGATGTGGAAGCGGCTGACCATCTCGACGAGCGCTTCGAGGCGCCGCAGCTCAGGCGTGAGCTCGCCGCCCCGGGCCGTCAGCAGCTCCTGGCGCTGGGCGTACGCTCGCCGCAGCTCGGTGTCCTTGAAGCGGCGGATCGAGAGCTGCTTGAGGTAGGCCTGGGCGAGGCGCCCCTCGGCGCCCGGTTCGGTGGCCACTCGCTCGAGCACGGGGACGACGCCCTCCACGGTCTCCATCACGCCCAGGGAGGCGAGGGCCAGGGCGGCCTCGGCCGACACGGCGGGATCGCTCGACTGCAGGAACTCGAAGAGGAGGCGGCGGGGGCGCTCGACCTGCGAGCCGAGGGCGATCTGGTGGGCCGCTGCGGCGCAGCGGATCCGCACCGTCGCGCTGCGGTCGCTGCGGGCTGCCGCGTCCGTGAGCGCCGTCGAGAGGCTCGCCCGGGCCTCCTCGTCCGCTCGATCGAAGCCGCTGGCCACCGCGAGGTCGGCAGCGGCCAAGACGGCCTCGAGATCGTCCTGGGCCAGGACCGACTCCAGGGACGTTCCCAGTGCGGCCTGATCGGGATCGTCGCCCTCGAGCCGGGCCGCGACCAGGAACAGGACCGTGCGGGGTGCGAGGCCCTCCATGGCCAGCTGACGCTCGACCGCCCGGTCGAAGGCGGCTCCAGCCTCGTCGCCGAGGATCCGGGCGACGGCTCGCGCCTCGCGGAACACCGTAGCGGTGGGGGCGTCAGCGGCCTCCAGGGCCTTCTCGGCGAGCAGCTGCTCGAACTCGTCCTGGAGGAGGGCCACGGCCGGGATCGTCCGGAGGACCGGTGCCGCGGGGGACGGGACCGCGGCGGGGGCCGCGAGCAGGAGGAGCAGGGCGTGCATGGAGGTGGGGCGGCTTGGCCTGGGGCCATGGGAACCGTACGGTCCCCTTCACCGATCGGTTGGGGGTAGGTCCGCCCGTGAGGGCGAGATGGCCCGTCCGGCTCCGAGACCGGCGGTCCGTGAGCCCGGTCGGGCCCGCGCTCAATCTACGACCCGCCCTGCGCGCTGCACGGGTCCGATACCGAAACCTATCATCGTGTCCGACGCCTCTCCCGAGCCCGCCAACGTCCCCGCGAGCCTCTCCCACGTGCAGGGAGAGGGCGAGTCCGCGCGGGCTGTGATGGTCGACGTGTCCGCGAAGGAGCCTGGCCGCCGCGTGGCGGTCGCGGGCGCCTCGGTCGTGTTCCCTCCCGGGGTCCTCGCCCAGGTGCTCGCCGGCCAGGGTCCCAAGGGCCCGGTCCTCGAGGTCGCGCGGGTGGCGGGCATCCAGGCTGCCAAGCGCACCGCCGAGCTGATCCCGATGTGCCACCCCCTGGGCCTCGATCACGTGGAGCTGGACCTCGAGCCGTCGGGGGAGGACGTCCTGACGATCCGCTGCACCGCAGTGACCACCGCGCGGACGGGGGTCGAGATGGAGGCCCTCACGGGGGCCTCCCTGGCGGCCCTGACCGTCTACGACATGACGAAGGCCCTGGAGAAGGGCATCCGCATCGAGGGGGTCCGCCTCCTGGAGAAGTCCGGGGGGCGCTCGGGTCTCTGGCGGGCCCCGGAGCCAGCCTGAGGGCCTCCCGCATGCCGATCCGGGATCCTGCCTCCAGCCTGGGGTCCGCGGGGTTCGGTTGGCTATTCTCGCCC
>WTJQ01000273.1:0-3178 GCA_011524785.1 Planctomycetota bacterium
CTCCTCCTCCGTGCACTCCACCGTGCCCGCCTCCGGGCCCTCCAAGCGTCGGCCGTCCTTCCAGCGCCGCCGCAAGCTCATCAAGCCCGGGCTGCAGCTGCGGCTGACGCTGCTGTTCACGGGGCTCTCGGCGCTCTCGCTCGCGCTGCAGTTCGTGCTCTTCCAGGCCCAGCTCGCGGATGCCGCGCTCGAGCTGCCCTCGGACGGCGAGCGCATGCTGGCCCTCTCCCAGGGGATCGTGCTGCGCTCACTGGGATGGTCGCTCCTCGCGTGCCTGCCCCTGACCTTCCTCGTCGGCATCCTCTCCACCTTCCGCTTCGCCGGACCCGTCTGGCGCTTCGAGACGTTCCTGCGCGCGGTGCGCCGCGGCGAGCGCCCGAAGGACTTCAAGCTCCGCAAGGGGGATCAGCTCGTCGAGCTGGGGGACCTGATCCTGGATGCGACGCGCCCCCTGCGTGAGGAGCAGCGCCCGGAGGATCAGCCCCAGCGCCGCGTGGTGTCCGCCGGCCTCCGTCGCGCCGGCTGAGGATGTCCCTCTCGACCCGCATCGCCCTGGCACTCGTCGCCGTCGTCGCCCTGTTCGCAGGGCTCGACGGCTTCGTCGTGCAGCGGGTCTTCGACCGCCGCTTCGAGGCGCTCGAGCAGCATGCCGCAGCCGCCGACGTGGCCCGCGTGCGCGCGGCTCTCGAGGCCGAGGCCACGATGCTGGGCGAGCTCGCCATGGGCCTGGGGACCACCGCCGCCGTCCGCGGCGCCTTGGATCATGGGACCTGTGAGCTCGATGCCGCCTCGCTCGAGGGCCTGGACCTCGACCTGCTGACCATCCTCGGTCCAGCTGCAGACGCGACCAGCCATCCCGTCGCCCACGCGGCTCGCGTCGGCGACCTCGCGGCCCGGGACTTCCCGCGGGGCGCCTGGTCGACGCGCCACCCGCTGGTGGCGGGCACCCCCGTCCGCCGCGCAGGGATCCAACAGACCGAGACCGGCCCGCTGCTGGTGGCGGTCGCGCCCGTGCAGGGTCCGAGCGACAGCGGTCGACTGGTCGTCGGCAGGCTGCTGTCGGAGGCTCGCGTCGCAGAGCTCGCGGAGCGGATCGGCGTCGAGTTCAGCCTGTACCAGCTCGGTGCGGACACCGACCTGCCCCCCCACCTGGAGCGACACCTGCCCCAGGCGACCGCCTCCGCGGCCGGTCATCTGGAGCCGGGCGAGGAGCATGCCCTGGCCCTCGCCACGGTCGACGACCTCCAGGCCCAGCCGGACCTCCTCGTCGCCGCTCGCGTGCCGCGCGAGATCACCCGCCAGGGATCGGCCGCCACGACCTTCGGGCGCATCTCCGTCCTCGTGGGGGCCCTCGTCCTCGTGCTCGCCCTGCTGATCCTGCTCCGCCACATGGTCCTGCGTCCGCTGGAGCGGCTGGCCGCACACGCGGAGCACGTGGGCCGGACCGAGGACCTGACGGCGCGCGCGCACGAGGGTCGTACCGACGAGCTCGGCACACTCGCCAGCGAGCTCGACGGCATGCTGACCAAGCTCGCCGAGGCGCGCGCGGCTCTCATCGACGCGGCTCGCGCCGCCGGCAAGAGCGAGATCGCCACGGGGATCCTCCACAACGTGGGCAACGTGCTCTCGGGGATCGGGGTCGCCACGGAGCAGCTCCAGCAGGCCGTCGGCGAGCTCCCGCAGGAGGACCTCGAGGCAGTGACGCGCACGCTCGAGGAGCACGCGACCGACCTCGCGGGCTTCTTCCGGGACGATCCACGCGCCGCACACCTGACGCCGTTCCTGCGCGCCCTCGCCGACCCCCAGCGCGGGGCCCGCGGCCGCATGGGCAGCGAGCTCGGGGACCTCCGCCGGGGACTCGACCACGTGGCCCAGCTCGTCCGCGACCAGCAGCGCTTCGCGCAGCAGGGCGGCCTCGTCGAGACCCACGACGCGCGCGCGCTCGCGAACGAGGCGCTCTCCCTGGTGGATCGCAGCGGGACCGGGGCCGGGCCGGCCGTGGCCGTGGAGGCACGCGGTGACCTGCCCAGCGTGCAGGTCGATCGGCACCGGGTCCTCGAGATCGTGGTCAACCTCGTCCAGAACGCCCAGCAGGCCACCGAGGAGTCGGGCGCGGTCCGCGTCGTCCTCGAGCGTGTCGAGCAGGGCCTGGCCCTCGACGTCGTGGACACGGGCCGCGGCATCCCTGCGGAGGAGCTCACGCGGATCTTCGCCCCTGGCTACACGACGCGACCCGAGGGGCACGGCTTCGGCCTGCACACCGCCGCGAACGCCGCTCGGGAGATGGGAGCCACCCTCACCGCGACCTCCGAGGGTCTCGGCCACGGCGCGCGCTTCCGCCTGCTCCTCCCCCTCACCCGGACGACCCTCGAGAGCGAAGCGTCCGCCAGCTACCCCCTCGCCGCATGAGCCGCCCCCACCGCATCCTGCTGGTCGACGACGACCCGAGCATCCACGACGCCTACGCCAAGATCCTCGGCGGCGACGCCCCTGCCTCCAGCGTGATCGCCGACGCGCGCGCGGCGTTCCTCGGGGCCGCACCCAAGGCGGAGCCGATGAGCGCAGCGTCGGACGCCGACGCGTGCGGCGCCGGTCCTGGGAGCCGCCTCGAGTGCGAGCTCGTCCACGCCCATCAGGGCGAGGAGGCCTGCGAGCTGGCGAGCGGTCCCGCCAGCTTCGACGTGGCCTTCGTGGACGTGCGCATGCCTCCGGGGATCGACGGCGTCGAGACGGTGGCGCGCCTCTGGCAGCACGATCCGGACCTCGAGGTCGTCCTGTGCACGGCGTGGTCCGACTACAGCCACGAGCAGACCGTCGCGCGCCTCGGACGCAGCCATCGACTGCTCGTCCTCAAGAAGCCCTTCGAGGCCATCGAGGTCCGTCAGATGGCGCTCGCCCTCACGGAGAAGCGGGACGCTGCGCGACGCGTGGCCGAGCTGCTCGCCGACCTGCGCGAGGCCTCGAACGAGACGCGCGCCTACGCGGCCTCGCTCGAGACGGCGAACCGCGCGCTCTCGCTCTCCAAGCGTGCCGCCGACCACGTCACCCGTGAGCAGGACGCGCGCCTGCTGGAGGTCTCCACCCAGGTGCGAGAGCTCGTCACCGGAGCCCTCGCCGGGCTCCTGCAGGGCGCTCCGGGACCCGGGACCGAGGAGGCCCTGGACCAGGCGCGCCAGCT
>WTJQ01000273.1:3278-5945 GCA_011524785.1 Planctomycetota bacterium
GTCGATCGGACTCCGACCCGCTCGGGGTCGGGCTCTGGGAGTTGTGCACACGTCGTCCACGGCACGGGTGCCCATTGGCGGGCCTGGCCGAGACCGACTCCCCAAGTCGAGGTGATCCATGAACTTGGGATCCCTGCCGAGTGCCGCGTCTTGACGGGGATCGAGCGCGCGCTAGCGCGGCCCCGGGCCGCCTCGGAGACCGCCTCCGAGCTCCGCGGCAACCCCGCGCTCCGCCTCGAGCCGCGGTCGGGCTGGCCAGCACCAGTAGACTCCCGCCCATGTCGACGCCGCTCCTCGAGGTCTCCGGCCTGGCCAAGAGCTACAAGCGCCGCCGCGTGGTGGACGGCGTCGGGTTCCGCGTCGAGCCCGGGGAGATCGTCGGCCTGCTCGGTCCCAACGGCGCGGGCAAGACCACGAGCTTCCGCATGACGATCGGGCTGATCGTGCCGGACGCGGGCCGGGTCGTCCTCGACGGCACGGACTGCACCAAGGCGCCGATGTACCGCCGCGCGCGCATGGGCATGGGCTACCTCCCGCAGGAGACCAGCGTGTTCCGACAGATGACCGTGCGCGACAACCTCCTGTCGGTGCTGGAGGCGATGCCCCTGGGCCGGAAGGAGCGCTGGAGCGAGTCCACGCGCCTCCTCGACGAGCTCGAGCTCGGGCACCTGGCGGACAACATGGCCGACACCCTGTCGGGCGGCGAGCGCCGGCGGCTCGAGCTGGCGCGCGCGCTCGCCACCCGGCCCAAGGTCCTCCTGCTCGACGAGCCCTTCGCGGGGGTCGACCCCATCAACGTGGAGGAGATCCAGGTGCTCGTCCGCGGCCTCCGCGACCAGGGCCTGGGCGTGCTGATCACCGACCACAACGTCCGCGAGACCCTCCAGAGCACCGACCGCGCCTCGATCATCTACAAGGGCCAGATCCTGCGGGACGGCACGGCCTCCGAGCTGATCGCGGACCCGAAGGTGCGCGAGGTGTACCTGGGTGAGCGGTTCGAGATGGAGTGGAGCGAGGGCGCCCCTCCCGCACCCTGAGACGCTGCGTGACGCGGGTCCTGGCCTCGGCGCCCCGCACATCGACCGACGCGGCCGCGATGGAGCGCCGGGGCCTGCTGCCCGGAGCACCGCGCCTTGAGGGCTCCTGGGGCGGGGGCTATCCTCTCTCCCCTGAAGTGGCCCCAAGGCGCCTCGCACACCCGTGAGAGCCCCCACCGGCGGCTCCACGGAGCCCCCAGACCCCCTCGATCCCATGAACATCGTCGCCTGCGTCAAGCGCGTGCCGACGACCGACGCCGAAGCGAAGGTCGCCGCCGACGGCAAGTCCCTCGACACGAGCGGACTCGCCTACATGATCTCCTTCTACGACGAGCTCGCGCTCGAGGAGGCCGTCCGCACCAAGGAGGCCAAGGGCGGTGAGGTCACGGTCCTGACGATGGGCCCGAGCGACGGGACCAAGGAGATCCGCGAGTGCCTCGCCAAGGGCGGTGACCGCGCCGAGGTGCTCGTCGACCCCGAGTGGCTGTCCCGCGACTGCCGTGCGACGGCCAAGGCCCTGGCGGCCAAGCTGGGCGCGATGGGTGCCGACCTCGTCTTCATGGGCCGCGTGGCGACCGACCGCGACAACGCGGCGGTGGGACCGATGGCCGCGACCTACCTGGGCTGGTCCTGCGTGACCGACGTCGTGGCCCTCGAGCTCGGCGACGGCAGCGGCACGGCCAAGCGGGAGACCGAGGCGGGGATCGAGACGGTCGAGTTCTCGCTCCCGGCCGTCATCACCTGCAACAAGGGCCTCAACGAGCCGCGCTACTCGAACCTCAAGGGGATCATGGCGGCGAAGAAGAAGCCGCTGGAGGAGAGCGCGCCGGAGCTCGTGGAGAACCAGGCGAGCATCGCCAGCGTGGCCCCGCCGCCCCCGCGGCCGGAGGGCCGCATCGTCGGGGAGGGCGCCGCGGCCGTCCCCGCTCTCATCGAAGCCCTGCGGGGCGAGGCCAAGGTCCTCTGATCCGAACCGAGCAGCAGCCATGAAGCCCATCCTCGTCCTCGTCGAACACTCCTCCGGCGCGCCCCGGCGCGCCAGCCTCGAGGCCATCGGAGCCGCGCGCGCCGCTGGCGCCGAGGTCCTGGCCGTCCTGGCCGGTGACGGTGCCGCCTCCGCAGCACCGGGCTGTACCGGCGCCCAGCGCGCCGTCGTCCTCACCGGCGACGCCTCCAGCCCCGAGGCGCTCGCAGAGGCCCTGGCTGCCCAGGTCCGCGCGGGCGACTGCGGCGGCTTCTTGGCCGCCGCGACCTCGGCGGGTCGGGACCTCGCGCCGCGCGTTGCCGCCCACCTCGACTCGGTGCTGTTCAGCGACTGCACCGGCCTCGCGGCCGCTGGGGAGGGTCTCCAGGCCCGACGCCCCTGGCTCGCGGGCAAGGTGATCGCCGAGCTGACCTCGTCTGCCCCGGTGTTCTGCGCGACCCTGCGCCTCAACGTGTTCGCCCCCTGCGACGAGGCGGGCCCCGCCGAGTGCACCGAGGCCGCGCTCGAGGGCACGGCGCGCACGCGCGTGGTGTCCATCGAGGCCAAGGCGGACGCGAAGCTGGACGTCAAGGAGGCTCCGGTCGTGGTGGCTGGCGGCCGCGGCCTGGTCGACGCGGACCAGTTCAAGGTCATCGAGCCGCTCGC
>WTJQ01000352.1 GCA_011524785.1 Planctomycetota bacterium
GGGATCCCCAGGCCGGGGACCCCTCGGTGAGCGCCGAGGACGGGGGCCCCGGGTTCACGGGTGAGGGCTGGGAGACCAACATGACCTTCCCGGCCATTGGCAGCGCCGAGGCGGTCAAGGGGGGCCGCATGCGTCGCTACATGCCGGACTGGCCGGCCACCCTGCGCCAGTACGGCAAGGACTGGAACACCTCGATCAACTACATGGTCGCGGACCTCTGCTACGAGAGCCTGCTGATGGTCCATCCGTCCACGCTCGAGTACACGCCCCGGCTCGCGACCCACTGGCGCATCAGCGAGGACAAGAGCACCTACACCTACCGCATCAACCCCGAGGCGCGCTTCTCGGACGGGTCGGAGGTGACGGCGGCGGACGTCGTGGCCAGCTGGAAGCTGCGCGTGGATCCGAAGACCCTCGACCCCTCGGGCAACGCCACGTACGGCAAGCTGAACGAGCCCGTGGCGCGGTCGAAGTACATCGTCGAGGTGACCTGCAACCAGCCCAACTGGCGGAACTTCCTCTACTTCTCTGGGATGACCGTGTTCCCCGCGAGCGAGGTCGGGATCCCCGGCGACGAGTACCTGGACAAGTACCAGAACGCGTACGTGGCCTGCACGGGGCCGTACGAGGTCCCGCTCGACACCATCCAGACGGGCAGCAAGCTGGAGATCCACCGGCGGGACGACTGGTGGGCCAAGGACAACCCGGCGTACACCGGGATGTACAACATCGGCGTCTACGAGTACGAGGTCGTGCTGGACGTGACGCTGGCCTTCGAGAAGGTCAAGAAGGGGGAGCTCGACTACATCCTCGTGCCGCGCGCCCAGTGGTGGGCCGAGGACGTGCCCAAGATCGAGGCCGTCGAGCGAGGCCTGCTGGTCCCCCGGAAGTTCTTCACCGACTCGCCCGTCGGCACCAGCGGGATCGCGATCAACACGCGCAGGGCGCCGCTCGACGACCTGCGCATGCGCCAGGCCCTGCAGGCGCTCTACGACCGCGAGACCTTCATCGACAAGCTGTACTACAACGAGTACGCGCCGCTGGACTCGTACTACCAGGGCGGCACGTACCAGAACCCGGACAACCAGCGGCTCGAGTTCGACCCGTACCTCGCTGACGACCTGCTGGACGAGATGGGGTTCACCGAGCGGGACGGCGAGGGCTACCGCCTGAAGCCCGACGGCTCGCGCCTGAAGTTCGACCTGACCTACTCGAGCAAGTTCAGCGAGTCGTCCCTCACGATCTACCAGGAGAACTGCAAGGAGGCCGGCATCCAGCTCGAGCTTTCCTTCCAGACCCCCGCGGCGCGCTGGCAGACCATGCGGGCCAAGAACTACGACCTGACGAGCACCGCCTGGGGCGCGCTCGTGTTCCCCAACCCCGAGACCAGCTTCGGGGGCCACCTCGCCGACATCGAGGACAACAACAACGTCACGTCCTTCCGCAACGCGCGGGTCGACGAGCTCTGCAAGGCCTACGACGCCGAGTACGACGTGAACGAGCGCATCGCCCTGGTGCGCGAGATCGACGGGCTGATCTACTCCGAGCTGCCCTACGTCCTCGGCTGGTACAACCCGGCGCAGCGGATGCTGTTCTGGAACAAGTTCTCCATGCCGGCCTGGGGTGGCTTCCGCACCGCCGACTACGACTCGCTCCACTACGTCTGGTGGGTCGACCCGGCCAAGGAGGAGGCGCTGACCTCCGCGCGCGCCGACGGCTCCGGGACCATGGATCCCGGCGCCCGCGAGAACCGCTACTGGCAGCAGGTCCGCTGAGTCCGGAGGTCCGGCTCCCATGGCGGCCTACTTCGCGCGGCGCTTCCTGCTGCTGATCCCGACCTTCCTCGGGATCACCTTCCTCGTCTTCACGATCACCCGCTTCGTCCCGGGTGGTCCGATCGAGCAGATGCTGCTGCAGATGCAGGCAGCGGCCACGGAGGGCGGCTCCGGTGGCGCCGGCACCGCGGTGGAGATCCCGCCCGAGTCCCTCGCCGCGCTGAAGGAGCACTTCAACCTCGACCAGCCCTTCTTCGTCGCCTACGGCCACTGGCTGCTCGACCTGCTCTCCTTCGACCTGGGGACCTCGTACAAGTACAACGAGCCGGTCGTCGACGTCATCACGTCGCGCTTCCCGATCAGCATCTACTTCGGGCTGCTCGGGTTCTTCCTCGCCTACCTCGTCTGCATCCCGCTGGGGGTGGCGAAGGCCGTGCGCCACGGCTCGGGCCTGGACCTGCTCTCGAGCCTGATCGTGTTCATGGGCTACTCGATCCCCGGCTGGGCGCTGGGGGGCGTCCTGCTCGTGCTGCTGGGCGGCGGCTCGTTCCTCGACCTGGTGCCGCTCGGGGGCTTCCGGTCCGAGGGCTGGGAGGACTTCACGGTCTGGAGGAAGATCACCGACCAGACCCACCACACCCTGCTGCCGGTGCTGGCCTACATGGTTGGGTCCTTCGCGACGCTGACGATCCTGATGAAGAACTCCCTCATGGAGAACCTCGGTCAGGACTACGTCCGGACGGCGTTCGCCAAGGGGCTCAGCGAGCGCTCGGTCGTCTTCGGCCACGCCCTGCGCAACTCCCTGATCCCGATCTGCACCGGCCTCGGCCACGCGATCGGCCTGATCATGGCCGGGAGCTACCTGATCGAGAAGGTCTTCAACATCAACGGGATCGGGTACCTCGGGTACACCTCGATCGTCGATCGCGACTACGCGGTGGTGATGGGGATCCTGGTGATCAACACCCTGCTCGTGCTGATCGGCAACATCCTCTCCGACGTGCTCTACGTCCTGGTCGATCCCCGGATCCGGTTCAGCTGAGATGGCCTCCCCCGACGACAAGCCGCTGACCGTCTTCCAGCGCCGCTGGAGGAAGTTCAAGACGCTGCGCCGCGGCTGGTGGAGCTTCCGGCTCCTGACGGTCCTGTACCTGCTGTCCTTCCTGAACCCGGTCCTGGTCAACAACAAGGCGCTGCTGGTGAGCCGCGACGGGGACTGGAGCTCCCCGGCGCTCGAGGAACTGCTTCCGTTCGGGGCGACCGGCTACTACGCGGCCGAGGACCTCGGCCAGACGGACCCGCGCCGCCCGGACCGCTTCATGCGGGGTGAGGCTCGCTACCGCCTGCTGAAGACCCAGTACGAGGCCGCGGGGGAGGGCGACTGGGTCCTGCTGCCGCCGTACCCCTACCACCCCAACGAGAACCTCCTGAAGGAGCCGGGCTTCGAGGGGCGACCGCCCACGGCGCCGGACGCGGAGCACTGGATGGGGACCGACGACCGGGGACGGGACGTCTTCGCGCGCCTCGTCTACGGGTTCCGCATCTCGATCACCTTCGCCCTGCTGGTGGTCGGCGTGAGCTACCTGATCGGGATGACCGTGGGGGCGACGCTGGGCTTCTTCGGAGGGCGCGTGGACATCCTCGGGCAGCGCCTCGTGGAGATCTGGGCGGCGCTGCCGTTCCTCTACACGGTCATCATCATCAGCGCGATCGTGAACCCGAACCTCTGGATCCTCGTGGGGATCCTCAGCCTCTTCTACTGGATCGGGATCAGCTTCTACATGCGCGGCGAGTTCCTGCGGGAGAAGGCCAAGGACTACGTGGCGGCGGCCATCTCCATCGGCGAGAGCAACCGCTCGATCATGTTCCGGCACATCCTGCCCAACGCGCTGACGCCCATCGTCACCTTCGCGCCCTTCGCCATCGTGGGCGGCATCTCCAGCCTCGTGAGCCTGGACTACCTCGGCTTCGGCCTGCGGCCCCCGACGCCCTCCTGGGGTGAGCTCGTGGGGCAGGGCCTGGCGAACATCTCCGCCTGGCACCTGGTCCTGTTCCCCCTCGGCGCGCTCTTCGGGACGCTGCTGATGGTCGTCTTCATCGGGGAGGCCGTCCGTGAGGCGTTCGACCCGAAGGTCTTCTCCCGCCTGCGCTAGGAGCTCCCCCGATGACCGAACCCCTGCTCGAGGTGAAGGGCCTCAAGACCTGGTTCCAGGTCGGCGACCAGCGCGCGTGGGCCGTGGGCGGCGTCAGCTTCGACGTGCTGCCCGGCGAGTTCCTCGGCATCGTGGGCGAGTCCGGCTCCGGGAAGAGCGTGACGGCCCTGTCCCTCATGCGCCTGATCCCCGATCCGCCGGGCCGCATCGCGGAGGGCGAGGTCCGTTTCGCGGGCCGCGATCTCCTGCAGCTGCCCCTGGAGGAGGTCCGGCGCGTCCGCGGCAAGGAGATCGCCATGATCTTCCAGGAGCCGATGACCTCCCTGAACCCGGTGCTCACCATCGGCAAGCAGGTCATGGAGTCGCTCCGGCTGCACGAGGACCTCTCGGACGACGAGGCGCGGGCGCGGGCCGTGGAGGTCCTCAGCCAGGTGGGGATCCCGGATGCGGAGAAGCGTCTCAGCGCCTATCCGCACCAGTTCTCGGGCGGCATGCGCCAGCGGGTGATGATCGCCATGGCGCTCTCGTGCCGGCCGCAGCTGCTCATCGCGGACGAGCCCACGACGGCGCTCGACGTGACCATCCAGGCCCAGATCCTGGATCTCATGCAGGCCCTCCAGGAGGAGCGGCAGGGAGGCGCCACGATCCTGATCACGCACGACCTGGCCGTGGTGGCCGAGACCTGCGATCGCGTCATCGTCATGTACGGCGGCAAGATCCAGGAGGTCGGCTCGACCCGGGACCTCTTCGCCGCGCCCCTGCATCCCTACACGAAGGGGCTCATGGGCTCGATCCCGAGCGAGGACACCAAGGGCAAGCCGCTGGCGGCGATCCCGGGCAACGTGCCCTCGATCCTCGACTTCCCGCCCGGCTGCCGCTTCTGCAGCCGCTGCGAGGTGGCCGAGGAGCGCTGCCGCACGGAGGAGCCGGAGCTGGTCGAGGTCGCACCCGGCCGCCAGGTTCGCTGCCACCTCGTGACCCAGGAGACCGAGGCATGAGCGAGGGCCCCCTGCTGCAGCTGGAGGACCTCTCGGTCCACTTCCCCGTCCACGGCGGCGTCCTGCGCCGCCGCGTCGGCGCGGTGAAGGCCGTCGACGGGGTGTCGCTCGCGATCCACCGGGGCGAGACGATCGGCCTGGTCGGGGAGTCCGGCTCGGGCAAGACCACCGTCGGCCGCGCCATCGTCAACCTCCACCGCGCGATGACCCCGGACGTCGAGCTCTCGGGCCACGTGTGGTTCGAGTCGCGCTCGGGTCGTGTCGACGTGAACGGCCTCGGCCGGGCGGAGATGCTCCCGCACCGGGCCGAGCTGGCGATGATCTTCCAGGACCCCTTCTCGAGCCTGAATCCGCGCATGACGGTCGAGCAGATCGTCGGGGGGCCGCTCGAGATCCACGAGCCCCAGCTCTCGGCCGCGGACCGCAAGGCCCGCGTGCTCCAGCTGCTGGAGCGGGTGGGCCTCCAGCCCCAGTACGCGGCGCGCTACCCGCACGAGTTCTCCGGCGGCCAGCGCCAGCGCATCGGCATCGCCCGCAGCCTCGCCACGCGGCCCGCGCTCATCGTCGCCGACGAGCCCGTCAGCGCGCTGGACGTCTCGGTCCAGGCCCAGGTCGTCAACCTGATGCAGGAGCTGCAGGCCGAGTTCGGCCTGACCTACCTCTTCGTGGCGCACGACCTCTCGATCGTCTACCACGTCTCGGATCGCATCGCCGTGATGTACCTCGGCTCGCTGGTCGAGGTCGGGACCGCGGAGCAGGTCTACAAGGCGCCGCGGCACCCCTACACCAAGGCGCTCCTCTCGGCCGTTCCCCGACCGGACCCCGAGGGCTCCCGCGAGGGGCGCACCATCCTCGAGGGCGACATCCCCACGCCGCTGGCCAAGCCCAGCGGCTGCGGGTTCCGGACGCGCTGCCCGCTGGCGCGCCCCGAGTGCGCCCAGGCGGTCCCGGCCCTCACCGACCGTGGGGAGGGCCACCTGGT
>WTJQ01000118.1 GCA_011524785.1 Planctomycetota bacterium
GTAGAGGTCGAGGGCGAGCTCCTCGCCGAGGCGCAGTCCCACGTGCGTCGGCTTGACCGAGACGTAGGCGTCGAGGCCAGCGTCCCGCACCCGGCGCGCTGCGTCGGCGTAGGCGTCCACCACTTCGCGGGCCTCGGCCTCGTCGGCCACGTCCTCGCCGAGCACGTCGAGGACTCCGGCGAAGCCCTCCGCCTGGAAGCCGCGGAGGGCGTCCAGCGCGCTGTCCAGCGTCTCACCCGCGATGTAGCGCGCCGAGAGCCGCCGCATGAGGGAGGTGGGGACCAGCGGCAGGGTCCGGACGACGGCTTGGTGGAGGAGTCCCATGGGCGCGTGCGTATCATAGCCCTCGCCTCGCCGGTCCCCAGCGGCCGCGGGCGCGGCGCCATGGGAGCCCACTCCGAAGCCCTGCTGGTCCTCACGACCGCCCCCGACCTCGAGGTCGCCCGCCGTCTGGCGCGCACGCTGGTCGAGGCGCGGCTCGCGGCCTGCGCGAGCCTGATGCCCGGCCTCGAGTCCCACTACCGCTGGGAGGGGATCACGGAGAGCTCCAGCGAGGTCCAGCTCCTCCTCAAGACCACCCGGGAGCGGCTGCCCGATCTGGAGGCGGCCCTCGGCGAGGCGCATCCCTACGAGGTCCCCGAGCTGCTCGCCCTCCCGGTCGTCGGGGGGGGAGGGGCCTACCTCGACTGGCTCCGCGAGAGCGTCTCGGACGCCCGGGACACGCAAGCGGAGGGGGAGGCATGACGGGGGAGGAGACCCCCTCCCGCTGGCGGCCCCTGGGGCTCGCCCTCGGGCCCCTGCTGTTCCTGGTCGCGCTGCTGCTGCCCGGGCTCGACCCGATGCAGCGACGCGCGGCGGGCGTGACCCTCTGGACGGCGGCCTGGTGGATCACCGAGGCCCTCCCGGTCGGCGCGGCGTCCCTGACCCCTGCCGTCCTGCTCCCGCTGACCGGCGTGATGGACGCTCGCGCGGTCGCGCCGCTCTACATGAGCGACCTGGTGATGCTCTTCCTCGGGGCGTTCATCGTCGCCCTCGGCCTGGAGCGCTGGGGCGTCCACCGGCGCATCGCCCTGCGTGTGCTCGGGCTGGCGGGGCCCGATCCGCGCCGACAGGTGCTGGCCTTCATGGCGGCCGCGGCCGGGCTCTCGCTGTGGATCAACAACACGTCGACCACGCTCCTGATGCTGCCCATCGCCCTCGCAGTGCTCGACCGCCTGGGGACCGACGATGATGGGCAGCGGCGTCGTCTCTCCTTCGCCCTGCTGCTGGGCATCGCCTGGTCGGCCTCGGTGGGAGGCATGGGCTCGCCGGTCGGCACGGCTCCGAACCAGCTCTACCTGGGACAGCTGGCGACGCTCTTCCCGGAGGCTCCGGAGGTGGGCTTCGCGAGCTGGATGCTGGCCTGGCTGCCGCTGGTCGTGCTCTGGGTCCCGCTGGCCTGGTGGCTGCTGACCCGCGTGCTCTTCCGGATCGAGGGGGCTGGACCGGACGGCTCCGCCGCGCGGGACGCTCTTCGCGCGGAGCAGCGGGCTCAAGGGCCGATGACTTCACCCCAGCGCCGGATGGCCTGGGTCTTCGCCCTGACCGCGCTCCTGTGGGTGACGCGCGCCGACGTCCGCCTGGGCTCCGTCGAGCTCCCCGGCTGGTGGCGGCTCGCCGCGGCGCTGCGAGGCGTTCCCGCCGAGCAGCTCTCCGACCACGCGCGGGACATCACGGATGCCACCGTGGCCGTCGCCATGGCGCTCGTGTGCTTCCTGCTGCCGGCCCGCGGCCTGCGAGGCGAGCGCCTGATGGACTGGGACGCGGCCAAGCGCCTGCCTTGGGAGGTGCTGCTCCTGCTGGGGGCGGGGTTCGTCCTCGCGGGTTCGTTCCGCGAGAGCGGCCTCGACCGTGCTCTGGGCGAGGCCCTGGGCCCGCTGCTGCAGGGACACTCGAGCTGGGTCGTCGTGGGCCTCGTGGCGCTCGCCGTGAGCTTCCTCACCGAGGTGACCTCCAACACCGCGACGACCGCCGTCCTGCTGCCCGTCATCGGTCAGGCCGCGGCGTCCGCCGGCCTCGATCCCCGGCTCGTGATGGTGCCGACCACCCTCGCGGCCAGTGCAGCGTTCATGCTCCCGGTCGCCACGCCGCCCAACGCCGTGGTGTTCTCCAGCGGCCGCGTCGGCGCTCCCGTCATGGCGCGCGCGGGCATCGTCCTGAACGTCGTGACGGTGGTGCTCCTGACGGTGCTGTTCCAGCTCTGGGTCCGTGAGGCCTGGGGGATCGCGGAGGCGGCCCCGGCCTGGGCGCGCCCCTGAGGGTTCGCGAGGCCGAGGCCGAGAGGCTCCACGGGCGCGCCCGACCTCGGTCGAGGTCCCGCTCGGCGGGTCCCGGTCTCGACACGCCGGGGCCCCAGTTCCCACACTCCTCACGATGCAGCGTCGCGCCGCCCTCCTGCTCGCTCTGGCCGCCTGCGGCCCCCCCGAGCGTCCGGGGATCGCGCCGCGCCACGTGGTGCTGGTGACCGTCGAGGGGCTGCGCGCGGACCGCACCTCGGCCTGGATGCACCACCGGCCGACGACCTCGATCCCGGCCAGCGCTGCGGACCTCGCGGCTGGCCGCGCCTTCGGCTTCGACGATCTCGCAGCGGACGGCGTGCTCTTCGAGCAGGCGTTCACACCGAGTGGCGATCCCATGGCCGCGCTCCACGCGCTGTTCTCAGGGGACCGTGGCCTCGACGGGGAGCGTGCGGCTCCCGACCTGGCGCACCTCCTCGGCGAAGCCGGTCTGGAGACCCACGCCTGGGTCCACGCCACCGGGCCCCTTCCGGCGGGCCTGTTGGAGAGCTTCGACCACGCCGAGGCCTTCGAGTCGGACCTCGACGTCGTGCGGGCGATCCTGCCCTTCTACAAGCGCCGAGACTGGGGCGATGGGGGGCGCGCGTTCCTCTGGATCCACCTCGCCGGGCCCACCTTCCCGTTCGAGCCAGGGACCGCCGTCCCCGACTTCCACGAGATGGAGAGCGGCGGCTCGGTCCGCACCGTCGACTGCGCGGCGCTCTACACGGACGGTTCGGGGCCCGACGGACTGGATGGCTCGCCGGAGGCGCGGGCGGCCGTGGACTTCGATGAGGCCGTCGACCCGATCGCGCTGCAGCACGTGGCCGCCCTGTACGACGGCGAGGTCCACGAGCTGGCCCTGCACCTGTGGACCCTGATCGGCTTCTTCGCGTTCGAGACCAAGTCCGAGGCGCCCCTCGACGACGCGGTGGTGGCGGTGTGCGGGACCGGAGGGGTCGAGCTCGAGCGTTCCGGGACTCCGTGGGGGACCCGAGGCCTGCCCTTCGACTCCAGCCTGAGGGTGCCCCTGTTCCTTCGGCATCGAGACAGCTTGACCGGTCGGCGCGTGCTGGCCGAGCCCGTGGACCTCGCGGACGTGGCGCCGACCCTGCTCGAGTGGATGGAGGCGACGCCTTCCTCCGGCGAACGGGACGGCCGCTCCCTCCTGGCCCTCACGGACAGCTACCGCGAGCGCCCGTTCGAGCGACGTCCAGCCGTCGCCGAGCTCCCGGCGACCGACGGGCGCCGCGGAGCGCGCACCGCGCGCTCCGCCGACTGGCGCCTCGTTCGCTTCGATGACGGCGAGGAGCTCCTCTTCGATCGCCTGCGGGACCCGGACGAGCTGCGTCCCGTGGTCCTGGGCTCCCCCCGGACCGAGGAGGCCCTCGCCGAGCTGCGGGAGGCCCTCGAGCGGGCGACGTCCAGCGCGCCGGAGCCGGAGGGGGGGCCATGAACCTCCTGGCCCTGGCCGTCCTGCTGCTGCTCCCCGCGCTGCCGCTGGTCCGCCGCATCACCCCGGTCGAGCCCTCGCCCCTGAAGCTCGGCCTGTTCGGCGCGCTCCTCTCCCCGGCCTGGGTGCTCGCGGTGGAGCGGGTGGCGGATGCACTGCTGCCGTCGACCTGGGTCGTTCCTGCCTGCTGGATCGCGCTTGCGAGTGGGCTGCTGCTCGGAGGGCGTTCGCCTCGCAGGGCCCCGCTCGGCCGGGCGGCCTGGCTCGCCATCGGTATCGCCCTGCTCGCCGGCGTCGGACTGGCGGCCTGGCTCGTGCGGGGCGCAGCGCCTCGTACGGCTCACGACGGGCTCATGCGGACCCTGGGCGCGGCCCGGGTGTTGCTCGAGAGTGGCCGTGCCGAGGATCCGTGGCTGGCGGGTGCGCCCCTGGGCGTCGAGACCCTCCAGGTCCACGCGCTCGCAGCGCTGTCCCGCCTCTCGGGCGTCGGGGTCGCGGGCTGTGCGGTCGCCCTCGGCCTCTGGTCCATCGTGACGGCCCTCGTGACGATCCACCTCCACTCGGCAGTGCTCTGGCGCGACGGGCGCGCGGACCTCGCGGCCCCGCTCCTCGCGCTGGTCGGTGTGGGGGCCCTCGCGGGGTTCGGTCCTGGGTTCGACGTGAGCGGCGGCTGGGCCGTGGCTCTTGCGCGTGGCGTGGGCGGTGCTCCTGGAGAGGTCCTGCACTCCGGCATGGTCTGGCTGCGCGGAGGTCCGACCCCCGTGGCGCTGGCTCTGGCCTGGGGCGGGCTGTACGCGGCGTCCCACGCACTGCGTCATGGCCACGCGCCCTGGCCCCTGCTCACGGGCGCCTGCCTCGCCCTTGCGGTGGCCTGGCTGCCAGCGATCGGGCTCACGGTCTCGGCTGCGGTGCTTCTCAGCGCTCTCTTGGCGGCGGACGCCGGCGCCCGTCGCCCGGGTAGCTGGGGCGCGCTGCTCCTTCCGCTGCTGCCGGCGGTGCTGTACGCGGGGCCGCTCGGCCTGGCCGGCGTTGCCGGGCGCGTCCTCACGCCGGAGCCGGGGCGGGCCTCCTGGCTGGCCTTCATGCCCCTGGTCGTGCTCGGTCTCGGGGCGAGCCTCCGGGCGCGGACGCTCCTCGGGCCGCGTGCGGACCTCCGGATCCTCCTCTTGCTCGCCGTGACGGCCGCGGTCCTCGCCCTGGCGACCGGCTCCTGGGTGGCCGCGGCCGGCGGCGATGCTGCAGGAGCCCAGGCAGCCGCGGTCGCGCCGCTCGCCGTCCTCGGAGCGGGCATGCTCGCACGCGGCGAATCGGAGGGCGCGAGATCGCGAGGGGCCGCCATCCTCGCGAGCGTCCTCGTCGGGGCGACCCTGGCTGGTGGCCTTCGGCACCTGTGGCTCTCCGCGCCGGTCCACGAGCGACTCGCCCGCACGCCCAGCGGGCTCGAGACCAGTGCTGGCCGGCTGACCCTCGCCCATGCGGACGAGCGTCAGCGGGCAGTCGAGCAGGCCCACACGCTTGCGTCGCGCTCGGCGGCCCTCGCGCTCCGCCTCACCGGCGATGAGGGCCGCGTTCCTCCCTCCCCGGGTCTCTCTCCGCGGGGCCTGGTCGTGGGCAGGGCACTCGTGGTCGATCCCCTGGCGCGCCAGGTCCTGATCGAGGAGTCCACCCAGCGGGCCGAGCGCCTCGGCGAGCTCCTCGCGGGGCGGCTGCGCCCCGGCATCGACGTGGCCTCCTGGCTCGGCGTTCCTGGCCGGGACGTGGTCGTCGTGGTGGATGACCTCGACCGCGAGCGCGCCCATCCCGGCCTCGACCCCGAGCTTCATCGCCAGCTCGATGAGCAGCTGCTCGGGCTCGGGCTCGAGCGGGCGGCGGAGAGCGGCAGCGCGGTGGCGTTCCTCTGGAGGGCGGCCGAGTGAGCGCGTCCACGCCGAGCACGGGACGTGCGGTCGATCCCCGCCGTGACCTCGTCCAGGGTGCGGCCGTCCTCGCGCTCGTCGGGGGGCTGGGCGCGCTTCGGGTCGCGCCCGCCGGGTCTCGGGACCAGCAGCTCCTGGAGCGCGCGCTGGACCTCGCCGCCGGAGCGGGTCCGTCAGGAGGTCAGGCG
>WTJQ01000088.1 GCA_011524785.1 Planctomycetota bacterium
GATGAAGGCCGAGAGCCACTCGCCCGCACCCTCGACGCCCATCGCCAAGGTCCTTCGCGGGGCCTTCGTCGTGGCTCTCGTGTACGGGTTCCTAGTCTCCATCAGGCTCATGGGCTCGGCCTTCAAGGCAATGGGGGCCGAGACCGCGAGCGGGCTCTACGAGGGCATCGCCAACCCCTTCGCGGGCCTGGCGGTGGGCATCCTCGCGACGGTCCTCGTCCAGAGCTCCAGCACCAGCACCTCGACGATCGTCAGCCTCGTGGGGCAGACGGGCGGCACGGCCCTGCCGCTCAAGACGGCCATCCCCATGATCATGGGGGCCAACATCGGTACGACGATCACGAACACGATCGTGAGCCTGGGCCACATTCGTCAGGGGGGAGCCTTCCGCCGGGCCTTTGCAGCCGCGACGGTTCACGACTTCTTCAACCTCATCCTGGTGGCGATCATGCTGCCCGTGGAGCTGATGACCGGGGTCCTGGAGCGATCGGCGACCACCCTGTCGGCGCAGTTCTCCGGCGTTGGTGGGGTCGAGAGGATGGACGATCCCCTCAAGCGGCTCGTGAAGGCGGGGGAGAAGCCGATCCGGGAGCTGGTCGAGTCGTCGGGGTTGGAAGGTGGCGCGCTGTCGCTCGTCCTCGTTGCGGTGGCGCTGGCACTGATCGCGGTCTGCCTGGTCCAGATCACCCGCAACATGCGGATCCTGATCTCCGGGCGCCTCGAGGCCGCCATGAACCGCACGCTCGGGCGCTCCGGCATCCTGGGGATCGTGGTGGGTGCTGTGCTGACGGTGTCGGCCCAGAGCTCGTCGATCACGACCTCCCTCCTGGTCCCGATGTGCGCGGCTGGGATCCTCAGCCTCAAGAACGCCTTCCCGATCATGCTCGGCGCGAACATCGGGACCACGGTGACGGGCCTGCTGGCGTCGCTGGCCACGGACAGCTCGACGGGCCTCACGATCGCCCTCGTCCACACGCTCTTCAACCTGGCGGGCGTGCTGCTGATCTATCCGATTCCCTACTTCCGGAACGTTCCCATCCGGCTCGCTCGCGGCTTGGCGATCAAGGCCCAGCGCAACCCGGCCTGGGTCCTGGCCTACGTCGTGGGGGTGTTCGTGGTGACTCCCCTGCTCGGCTACCTCCTGCTCAGAACTGCCTCCTGATGCCGATCTTCCCCTGGTTCCAGAGTGCGAAGGACTCCGATGGCGAGTCGCGCCTGCAGGCTCGCCTGCTCGACATGCTGGCGGACGGCCAACGCATGTTCGGCTCGACGATCTCGATCCTGACCAGCGGTGGAGATCCGGAGAGCATCCGCGAGACCATCTACGAGACGGACAGGCGGATCAACGAGGATGAGCAGCTCCTCAGGCGCGAGCTGGTCGTGCATGGGGTCGCCCACGGCACCTCGTCCCTCCCCATGCTGCTCGTCCTCATGAGCCTCGCCAAGGACGCGGAGCGGATCGGTGACTACGCCAAGAACGTCCTCGACCTCGCGCGGCATCGCGGCCGGCTGACCGACCAGGACGCCGCGACCGTCGCCCTGCTGGGCGGGGAGGCCTCCGATCTGCTCCAGCGGGGCGCGACCCTGTTCAGGGATCAGGACGAGGACGGCGCAAGGGCCTTCTTGGAGGAGGAGGCGGCCTTCAGGCGGCGCTGCGACGAACGGATCGAGGAGTGGATCGAGGACGAGGCCAGCAATCGGGCGGTGGCGTGCCTCTGCGTGCGCTACGCGAAGCGCGTTGCGGGGCATGCGGGCAACGTCGTGAGCTCGGTCTGCATGCCCCTCGACAAGCTCGACTTCCACCCCGGCAGCGGCGGCGGCGACGAGGACTGAGCAGGCGGCAGCGTCCGTGGGTCCGCGCTGCGCAGGGGGGACGGGCTCAGTGCGGGATCGGAGTCGTCGAGTCGGCCTGGATCAGGCCGTCCTCCATGTAGACGACGCGACTGCAGCGCTGTGCGAGCCGCTCGTCGTGGGTCACCAGCAGGAGCGAGAAGGAGCGACGCTCCTGCTCCTCGAAGAGCAGCTCGAGGACCTTCTCGCCCGTCGCGCGATCGAGGTTGCCCGTGGGCTCGTCGGCGATGAGGATCGGAGGGTCGAGCAGGAGCGCGCGCGCAATGGCCACGCGCTGCTGCTCCCCGCCCGAGAGGCGTCCGGGACGGTGACGCAGGCGCTCCTTGAGGCCGAAACGCTCGAGGATCGCGGTCGCGCGGTCCACGTGCTCGGCGAGGTCTCCCCCTCGGAGGCCCGCGAGGCGCGCGGTCAGGGTGGCGTTCTCGAGCGCCGAGAGCTCGGGCAGGAGGTGGTAGAACTGGAAGACGAAGCCCAGCGAGTGGTTGCGCAGGCGGGCCCGCTCGGGGGCCGAGCGGCTCCAGGCGTCGGTGCCGAGGATCTCGACCCGTCCCTCGTCGGGGCGATCGAGCAGGCCGATCACGTTGAGCAGCGTGGTCTTGCCCGCGCCCGACGCTCCCATGAGGCAGAGGCGCTCGCCACTCATGAGGTCGAGGTCCACTCCGTGGAGGATCTCGATGCGCCGCTCGCCGACCTCGAAGGAGCGGCGGACGCCTCTCACGACCAGGGGAGCTGCTGCTCCGGAGCCTTCGAGTTTGCCGGCCTCACTCATGGCGGAGTGCCTCCACGGGATCGAGGCGCGCGGCGCGCCAGGCGGGGAAGGCGGCGGCCAGGAGGGTGGCCACGAAGGCCCCGATGACGATCAGGGCCACGGCGCCGGGCTCGATCACGGTGGGGATGTGATCGAACAGGTAGACCTCGCGGTTGAAGATCGTGAAGCCGAAGAGGCTCGAGAGGGCGGCTTCGATGGCGTTGATCTCGGCGGCGGCCCAGACGCCTGCACCGAGACCGAGCAGGCTCCCGAGGGTCGCCTCCCAGAACCCGATCATCAGGAAGGTGCCCAGCACGCCGCCGGGGGTCGCTCCCAGGGCGGTCAGGATCCCGATGTCGCGTCGCTTCTCCTGGACGAGCATGGACAGGATCGCGAACACCGTGAAGGCCGCCACCAGGAGCACGAGGCTGAGCATGATCCCCATCAGGCTCTTCTCGTTCTCGATGGCCGCCAGCATCGAGCGCTGGAAGTCCTCCCAGGTGCGGAGCTCGCTCCAGCCGCCGGCCCCGCGGGCGTGGAGGAAGCCCTCGGCGTGGAGGGAGGTCCCGAGCCCCTCCAGGGCCGCCTCCCTCTGGTTGGCGTAGTCGTGCAGGCGCACCGTGACGTCGGTGAACGAGCGGCCCGAGCCCATCCAGTCCGCCATGACCTCGCGAGGCAGGTAGAGGGTCTGGAGGTCGAACTCGTTGTTCATGGACCGGAAGGTCCCGGCGACGACGAAGGTCCGGCTGACAGGCTCTCGAGGGGCGCCGGTCTCGGCGTCGAGGACCGCCGTGACCAGCTCGAGGGTCCGGCCGCGTCGCAGGCCCCAGAGGCTGGCCAGCTGCTCACCGACCAGCACCGGGTCCAGGGGGCGGCCATCGGGCTCGTAGCCGGGGATCGGGCCGAAGGGGTCGTCCGCGTCCGCAACGCGGTTGTCGAGCAGGAGCTGCGACTCGCGCAGGAGGTCCTCGCGGAGGTCCGAGACCGTGAACTCGCGCTCGGGGTCGATGCCGACCAGCTTGACGAGCGAGAGGTCTCCGAAGTTGGGATCGCTCACCATGCGCTCACGGCGCTGGGCCGCGAGCATGCCGTACCAGGTGTAGTGCGGGCTCGCGGCGGCGACCTCGGGCACGGTCAGGGCCAGCTCACAGAGGCGCTCCGCGTCCGTGCGAACGGGGCGGAACTCCCCGTCGAGCTGGACCGGGCGGTCGAGGTGGGGCTGGATCAGGACGTCGGCCAGGGAGCCCCGCAGGTGGTTGCGCGACTCCGCGAGGAAGCCGGACATGATCGACAGGATCAGGATCAGCGCCGAGACGGCGACGAAGATCCCGGCCACCCCGATCCAGTTGATGGGGCGGGCGCGCAGGTAGCGGAAGCTCAGGAAGGCCTGGTACACGCTCAGGGGGTGGGCGCGGCCTCGGTGGGGATGGCGCTCGCGGCCTCGGCGCGCCGCATCGCGGGGAACAGCAGCACGTCGCGGATGGAGTCCTGGCCGGTCACGACCATCACCAGGCGGTCGACTCCGATGCCCATGCCCGCGGCGGGGGGCATGCCGTACTCGAGGGCCTGGACGTAGTCCACGTCGACCTCACCAGGCGCCTCGGGGTCCTTACTGGCCACCTGCTCGGCGAAGCGGCGGTGCTGCTCCTCGGGGTCGTTGAGCTCGCTGAAGGCGTTGCCGAGCTCCATCCCTGCGATGAAGACCTCGAAGCGCTCGGCGAAGCGCGGATCGTCGGGGGACTGCTTGGAGAGCGGGCAGATGGCCAGCGGGTAGTCCGTCACGAGGATCGGTCCGGTCAGGGACTTCTCGACCGTCGCCTCGAACACGTCGTTCATGAGCTTCCAGCGATCCCCCGGGTCCTTCAGGCCGAGCTCCGCAGCCTTGGCGGCGACCGCGGCCTCGTCGTCGAAGTCGAACCCGTTGGCCTCGCGGAAGAGGTCGGCGTAGCGGCGGCGCTCGAACGGGGCTGCCAGGCTGTAGGTCTCGCCCCGGAAGGTGACGTCGGTCCCGCCCGTGACGGCCACCGCGCAGGCCTCGAACAGGCGCTCGGTGATCTCCATCATCCGGCTGTAGTCGGCCTGCGCCTCGTACAGCTCGAGCATGGTGAACTCGGGGTTGTGCCGGGTGCTGACGCCCTCGTTGCGGAAGTTGCGGGCGACCTCGAACACGCGCTCCATCCCCCCGACGATGAGTCGCTTGAGGTACAGCTCGGGTGCGATCCGCAGGTAGAGGTCCGCGTCCAGCGCGTTGTGGTGGGTCACGAACGGGCGCGCGGCGGCGCCGCCGGCGATGGGATGCAGGGTGGGCGTCTCGACCTCGATGTAGCCCTCGCCCTCCAGGAAGCGGCGGATGGTGCTGAGCACCTTCGCCCGCGCCACGAAGGTCTCCAGGACGTCCGGGTTGGCCCACAGGTCGACGTAGCGGCGGCGGTAGCGGGCCTCCGTGTCGCTCATGCCGTGCCACTTCTCCGGAGGCGGTGCGAGGGCCTTCGACAGCAGGTGGACCTCGTCGGCCCAGATCGTGGGCTCGCCCTTCTGGGTGAAGCCGAGTTCGCCGCGAACCCCCACGAGGTCACCACCATCGAGCCACTTGCGGCGGGGCCACCACTCGCTGAGGGCGTCCTTCTTCAGGCCGGTCTGCAGCCGTCCCGTGCGGTCGCGCAGGGGCGCGAAGATGAGCTTGCCGAAGTCGCGGAGGCCCAGCAGGCGGCCGGCCGCGCAGACCCGCTTCCCGTGGAGGGGGCCGGGGTCGTCCGGGGTGCCCGCCCCCGCGAGGAGATCCTCGACGGGGGTCGCGTCGCTGAGGCCGCGAGCGGGGTACGGATCGGCCCCCGCCTCGCGCATGGCGGCCACCTTGGCCAGTCGGTCGGGATGAGCGAGGTCGGTCATGGACGGTCCCCAGGCTGGGATCCTTGCGGTGGGCGTCAGGCTACTCGTCCGCGGGTCCGGCCCCAAGAGGAAGCGGCCCGCGCCGAGGGGGCGCAGGCCGCTTGGGTGGTGGAGCATAGCGGATTTGAACCGCTGACCTCTTGAATGCCATTCAAGCGCTCTACCAGCTGAGCTAATGCCCCGTTGTTCGGTGTCTCCGTCGGGCTGCTGGCGACGCCCGGAGGCGCGACCCGTCGGTCTCGGATCCCGAAGGCTCTGAGAGGCGAAGAGGATGGGGATCCGGGGGGCCCCCGTCAACCCGGCCGAGGCCGATTCTGGGGACGGTCGGCAGCGAGGGTCCGGGGCCTCCCCCTGCGGTGGAATTCCAGGCGCCGGACGGGGG
>WTJQ01000399.1 GCA_011524785.1 Planctomycetota bacterium
CCGCCATAGCCCGCGAGGTACTCACCGCGCTCGTCGGTGACCATGACGAACGGCAGCATCATCGCGTCCTCGACCTTCATGGCCAGGGCGATGATCCGGTCGTCCTCACGGTCGGCGTCGGCGGCGAGGCCCACGAAGCCGGCCTGGAGGCGCGGCGCGAGCTGCGGGTGCGGGACGGTGCCTTCCACGAAGGCACGGCACTGGCTTCACATCTCGCGACCGAACTCGATCAGCACGCGCTTGCCCGCGGCGGCGGCCGCCGCGAGCGCGTCGTCGAGCTCGGTGTACCAGTCCAGGGTCCCGCCGTCGTCGAAGTGCGGGTGCGATTGGCGCTCGGTCATGGCGCCATCATGGGCCCGGCCGGTGGGCGGCCCCATGGCCGAAGGCGGGGAATCGGTCCCGCCCCCGGGCTCAGGACTGCTTGCGCTTGAGGTAGGCCTCGATGAACTCGTCGATGCCCCCGTCGAGGACGGACTGCACGTTGCCCTCCTCGTGGTTGGTCCGGTGGTCCTTGACCATCTGGTAGGGGTTCAGGACGTAGGACCGGATCTGGTTGCCCCAGGCGATCTCGCCCTTCTCCCCATAGAGGGCCGCCATCTCGGAGTCGCGCTTGGCCTCCTCCATGGCGATGAGCTTGGCCTTGAGCAGCTTCAGGGCGGTCGCCCGGTTCTTGTGCTGGCTGCGCTCGTTCTGGCAGCGCACCACGATGCCGGTCGGGATGTGCGTCATGCGCACGGCCGACTCCGTCTTGTTCACGTGCTGCCCGCCGGCGCCGCCGGCCCGCATGGTGTCGACCTTGATGTCGGCCTCGTTGACCTCGATGTCGATCGAGTCGTCGAGCTCCGGAGAGACGTCGACCGAGGCGAAGGCCGTCTGGCGGCGCGCCTGGGCGTCGAAGGGGCTGATGCGCACGAGGCGGTGCACTCCGGACTCGGCCTTCAGGTAGCCGAAGGCGAACTCCCCGCGCACGGCGATCGTGGCCGACTTGATGCCGCCCTCGGTCTCCTCCTGGTACTCGACCTGCTCGACCGCGTAGCCGCGGCGCTCGGCCCAGCGCGTGAAGAGCCGCAGCAGCATGGAGGCCCAGTCGCAGGCGTCCACCCCGCCGGCCCCGGCGCTGATCTGGATGAAGGCGTTGGCGGAGTCGTTCGGCCCGCCCAGCATGAGCCGGAACTCGAGCTCCTCGATGGTGGTCTGGATGGTCTGGACGATGCCCTCGGCCTCGCCCAACAGCTCCTCCTCACCGGCCTCGGCGGCCATCTCCTCGAGGACCTCCAGGTCCTCGAAGGCCGCGCTCACGCGATCCACGGGGTCGACCACCGACTTGGCGACCTTCATCTCGCTGATGATCGCCTTGCTCTTCTCCTGGTCGTTCCAGAAGTCGGGCGCGTTCTGCAGCTCCTCGATCTCGCCGAGGCGGACTTTCAGCTGAGCGTAGTCAAAGACTCTCCGACAGCTGGCTGAGCCGGCCGCGGAGCTCCTTTGCTGAGATCAGAAGGTCTTGGAATCCGGACATGGGGCGAGGAGGATAACCGCTCCGCAGGCGCGCGCAAGGCGCCTCGCGCACCTCCATGCAGATCGACAAGCCGACCCTCGAGGGGCGCCTGCTGCGCCGCTACAAGCGCTTCCTGGCCGACGTCGAGCTGGACGGCCAGGACGAGCCCCTCACCGCCCACTGCCCCAACACGGGCTCGCTGCTCGGGTGCGTCCCCGCCGGGGCGCCCTGCGTGCTGCGCGACAGCCAGGACCCCAAGCGCAAGCTGCGCTACACGCTCCAGACGGTCGAGGTCGACGGCACCTGGGTCAACGTCGACACCGGCCTGCCGAACAAGCTGGTCCCCGAGGCGGTCGAGGCCGGCCTGGTCCCCGCGCTCCGGGGCTACGACTCGATCCGGACCGAGGTGAAGTACGGCAAGAACAGCCGCATCGACGTGCTGCTGGAGAAGGAGGACGGCGCGCGCTGCTACGTCGAGGTCAAGAACACGACCCTCGCCCGCGGCAAGCGCGCCCTCTTCCCGGACGCCGTCACCGAGCGCGGTCGCAAGCACCTCGTCGAGCTCATGGACATGGTCTCCGAGGGCCACCGCGCGGTGATGTTCTTCTGCGTCTCCCGGGCGGACGTGACGAGCTTCTCCCCGGCGGACGACATCGATCCGGCCTACGGCACGACCCTGCGCGAGGCGGTCGAGGCCGGCGTCGAGCTCCAGGCCTGGTCGACCCAGGTGACGCCGACGAGCTTCGAGCTCGGCAAGCGCCTCCGGGTCGTACTCTGAGCCTCCTGGGAGGCCGCTCGCCCCGCCGTCAGAGGGACACGCCGTAGCGCTCCTCGGCCTCGTCGTCGACGGGGTACTGCGGGCCGCCGGGCCCGCCGATCGTGTGCCAGGGATCCGGACGCAGGACCGGCTTCACCAGCCCGCGCGTCACCTCGACGGCCGCCACGTACTTGGCGCCGCGCATGAGCTCCCCCACGAGGAGGGCCAGCAGGCCCAGCACGAAGAGGCCCGTGACCTCGGGCAGCCCTCCACCCTCGAGCAGCCGCGCGTCGAGCACGCGGGCCCCGAGACCCAGGACCCCAGTCACGATCAGCGCCTCGACCACGAGCAGGCCCATCATCGGGCGCAGCGTGCGCACGGGGTGCCGCAGCATCATCCAGAGGGTGAGCACGCCCGCGACCAGCACGGAGTAGCCGTCGTGGAGCGCGAGCCGCGTCCGGACGTAGGTCGCCCAGCACAGGGTCGCCCCGAAGAGCAGCGCGAACAGGCCGTGCTGGACCCAGTCGAGGCGGTACTTCAGCGCCTCGGAGCCGAGGGTCTCCAGGCGAGCCCGGTCCCAGGCCGGCACCTCGAGGGCCTGGTCGAGCACCAGGTCGCGCCAGACGTCGCCGTACACCAGCATCCGCCAGCCGCCGAGCACCAGCAGGCTGACGATGAGCAGCCGGCTGTAGCGCCAGAAGAAGCGCGCCCCGCCGAAGGCCAGGCGGCGCAGGATGCTGCCCTCGCCAGTACCCGTCAGGACCTGCAGCCAGCCCCCCGCGGCCAGGACACCCAGCACCATGGCGAGGAAGCCCAGGAAGGCCGCTGCGTCCCCGGACCAGGCGTCCAGCTGGCGCAGGCCCTCGGCGTGGTCCGTCCGGAAGCCGACGCTCAGGTGGTGCACCTGATCGCCCGGGGCGTAGCGGCTCCCCAGGGTCTGGCTGAACCACGAGTAGCGCGGCGCGCCAAGAGGCGCGGCCAGCAGGAACATGGCCAGGGTCAGCGGCAGCCAGACCGGGACGAGCCGCAGCGCGCGCTTGAGGGCGCGCAGCGAGGTCCAGGGGCGCGGCGAGGCGTTGGAGTCGTGCTCGGGTTCCATGATCGTCAGCCCGCCACGCGCGAGAGCCACTGGAGGATGCGGGAGTGCCAGGTGATCGAGCGCTCGGTCCAGCGCCAGGGCGCCAGCCGGTCCGAGCGCGCGTACCACGCGTTGTTGGAGAGGTCCGTGTCGAGGTGGACGATCGGCTTCGGGGCCAGGACCACCGCGCGGATGCTGGCCGTGCCCGGCTCCAGCGGCAGGCGCCACCAGGTCTGGGCCTGCTGCTGCTCGCGGGTCCAGGTGTAGGTCACCGAGCGGGACTCCTCCCCCTCGACCGGCTCGAACCGCACCTCCACGTCCACCGGCAGGATGAGGTCCCCGTCACGCCTCACGACCACGTCGTAGGCCAGCTCGCCTCCGGGACTGGGCGCGCCCGGCTCCCCCTCCTCGGGCGGCGGCCCCCAGCTCCCGTCCGGCAGCTGGAAGAGTCCCGCCGGCTTCGGGGTCCGCGGCTGGCGAACATCGACGCTCCAGTCCGCGGTCTTGGTCCCGCGGAACACGTCGTCGAAGAACCAGGCCACGTCCTCCCCCGAGCCCTCCTGGAAGGCCGCGTAGAAGTCCTCGGCGTAGGGGTGTCGGTAGCGCCACTGCTCGGAGTAGTGACGCATGCCGCGCAGGAACAGGGTGCTCCCCACCAGGTCCCGCAGCGTCCGCAGGGAGGCCGCGGTGCGCGGGTAGCTGTTGGTCCGGTAGCTGTTCCGATCGCAGTAGTGGAAGGCCCAGGTCTCGATCGGATCGGTGTCGGGATCCCGGAGGTAGCCGGCCCGGTCGCCGCGGATCGGATCGCTGAACTCAGGGGCGAAGGTCAGGAAGGGCTGGTCGCGCCAGAAGTCGAGGAAGGCGCTCGAGCCCAGGGGCTGCAGGCGCTCCGAGCGCGTCGGGACCTTCCACGAGCGGCCGTTGAGGATGCCGCCCAGGTTGCCGCCGTCGGGCAGGCTGCTCGGCCGCTTGCCCCAGACGGGCAGCCCCGCGTAGCGCGTGCTCGCGCGCTGCGGTCCGTACTGGCGGAGCAGCACCTCCGAATCGGTGTAGCTGTTGAAGCCCTCGTCGAGCCACGCCGCCTCGTACTCGTTGTTGCCCACGAGCCCGTACCAGAACTGGTGGCCCGCCTCGTGCACGGTCACGCTCTCGGGCCGGTGCATCGAGCGCTCGGTGAACATGCTCGTGCCGCAGGTGAAGAGCGTCGGGTACTCCATGCCGCCCGCGGCGCTGGCGCCCCAGGCCGGGTCGATGACGCTGACCTCCGCGTACGGATAGTCGCCCCACCAGAGGCCGTACAGGAACAGCGCCGCCATGGTCGCCTCGGCGTGCCGATCGGCCTGCTCGGCATGCTCGGGCTGGACGAAGACCCGGACCGTCACGGGCTGGAGCGCGAAGTCCTCCGCCGTCTTCCAGTCGGGGTTGGCGTTGACCGCGTCGAGGATGTCGACCTCGTACTGGGGATGGCGCGTGCGCCAGGCGCCCGCGTCGAACTCGTAGGTCCGCACGACGTAGTCGGGGTCGGCGGACCAGGCGAAGCCGTGGACCTGGGGACGCGGCAGCCGCGCAGCCTTCGCCAGCGGATCGAGGCGATCGCGATCCTCGGGCCCGGGAGCCAGGAAGCGCACGCGGATGCGCTCCGTCTCGGGGTCCTCGACGACCCCGCCCACCTGCACGCCCGAGGCCGCGACCTTGAGGGTGCCCCGCCCCTCCTCACTGCGCTGGTAGTACTGCGCGGGCAGGTCGAGGGTGACGTCGTAGGTGCCGTAGTCCGCGTAGAACTCGGTGTTCATGTGGAACTGGTGGCAGTTCCAGCCGCGGCCGCCCTCGTAGACCCCGAGCTTGGGGAACCAGTGGGCCATCAGGAGGAAGTCCTCGTGGTGGCCGGTGCGCCGCCGGACCCGCGGGATCAGGGACTCCCACTCGAGGTTCACGGAGACCCGCTCGCCGGGGTAGACGACCGTCGGCAGCTCGACGCGGAAGACGGTGCGGTCCTCGGCGTACTGCTCGCCGTCCGAGGGGACGAACTCCAGGGCCGGGAGCAGGTCCGCGCCCATCGCGCGGATCCCGGTGACCTGCTGGTAGCCCCAGCCACGATCGACCTTCACGCCGCGGAGACGCCCCTGCGCCTCGGTCAGGTGCACCGAGCGGTTGTTGGCATAGGCGTTGTGGTGCAGGTGGAACCACAGGTCCCCGACCGCGTCCTCGGTGTGGTTGACCCACTCCAGCTCGAGCTCGCCGCTCAGGCGGCGCTGGTCGGGGTTGCCCGGGGCGTCGAGGAGCTTCGCCCGGATCGTGTAGTGGGTCTCGCACGACCGGTTGTCGGGGGCCTCGAAGGCCTCGACCGGGGGCTGCTGGGCAGCTGCGGGAGCTGCCGGCGCCACGACCGCTGCCGTCGGTTCGGTCGCGTCGGCCGTGTCCTGGACGAGCGGGACCGGGTCGGACGCCGGAGAGGGCTCCGGGATCACGTCCGGGGCCTGCAGGGGGGTCAGGAGGAGCAGCCCGGAGGGCAGCAGTGCGGGAAGCATGAC
>WTJQ01000349.1:0-2266 GCA_011524785.1 Planctomycetota bacterium
TTCGCCGGCGCCGTGGGGGACTCCTCCGAGACCGTCCTGCTCACGCAGTCCGTCGGGTCCGGCGTCAACGTCCTCGAGGCGGACTTGCCTCTCACGGGCGCGGAGCGCCAGTGGGTGCGGGCCTACTTCGAGGCCGGCGACGGGAGCCAGGCCGCCTACACCAACCCGATCTTCTTCGAGGCCCTCGAGCCGGGCACGACCGGCGTGACCTGCATCGCGCGTCCCGATCCGCTCGGGTGCGAGCCGTCGCTCAGCTGGCAGGGCTCGGCCTCGGCCGGCTCGGGCTTCGGGTTCCTGGTCAGCGCCTCCGACGTGCGCAACCAGACCTTCGGCATCCCGGTGTGGTCGCTCTCCAGCGCGCAGCTCCCGTTCTTCGGCGGCACGCTGTGCGTCGGCAACCCCCTGCGCCGCGGCTCCGTGCAGACCACCGGCGGCCAGAACGGCCTGCCCGACTGCTCGGGCTCCCTGAGCGTCGACTTCAACCAGGTGATCGCCTCGGGCACGGACCCGTCCCTCGTGGTGGGCGAGACCGTCCACCTGCAGTTCTGGTACCGCAACGTGCAGGCCACGCCCTCGGTGGGCCTGACCAGCGCGCTCCAGTTCACGATCGGGCAGTAGCCCCGGAGCGGCGGTCGGGGTCGAACGCGACCAGCATCGCCGGCAGCAGGATCAGGTCGCCCACCAGCGCGGCCGTGAGGCCCACGAGCCCGATGACCCCGAACAGCTGGGTCGTCGGGACCTCGGACAGCAGCAGCATCCCCCAGCCGCCGACGAGGACGAGCGTGGTGATGACCAGCGCCCGCCCGACCGCGGTGACGGCGCGCACGGCGGCCTCCTCGGGGGGGCGCCCGCGCAGGCGCTCCGCGCGGTAGCGGGACACGAGGTGGATGGTGTCGTCCACCGCGATGCCCAGGCACACGGTGAACGCGAGCACGCTCGAGACCTGGAGCTCGAGGCCGAGGCCTGCGAGCACGCTGCCGGCCACCGCGAGCGGGAAGGCGTTGGGGATCACCGAGAGCAGGCCCAGGCGCAGGGACCGGAAGGCGGCGGCCAGCACGAACACGATCGTCAGCCCCGCGACCCAGAGGCCCAGCGCGAAGTCCTCGATGATCACGTTCACGTTGGTGCGCGCGACGTAGCCCGTGCCGGTCAGGTGCAGGCGCACGCCGGGGTGAGCGGCCTCGACGGCGCGCAGGCCGTCCTGGATCCGGGCGTACCCGGGCTCGGCGACGGCGGCCCCCTCGTCCGGCACGCGGAAGCGGATGAGGGCACGCCCCAGGTCGCGCCGGAGCAGGCTGCGGGTGGCCGTTGCGGGCAGCAGCTCGAGGGCCGTCGCGCGGGGCTCGTCCCCCCCGGGGAGGCTGCGCAGGACGTCGACGATGGAGAGCGAGCCGGTGGCGAAGGGCTCCTCGGCCAGGCGCTCCTCGACCGCCACCATCGCGTCGAGGCCGGCCTGCTCGTCCTCGAACTCGACCAGGATCGACGTCTCCACCGAGCCGCCGAAGACGGCCTCGAGGCGCTCGAGCGTCCGCGCCGCGGCGTGGTCGTGGGGGACCGCCTCCGTCAGGCGGTTGTCGGGGACCATCTGCAGCGAGACGGCGGCCATCCCCACGGTGAGCGCCGTTCCCAGCGCCGTCACGAGGCGGCTGCGCCCGACCACGGCGCGCGCGGCCAGCTCGAAGGGGCGGGCCAGGCCCGCGCCCTGGAGCGCCGCGCTGCCCGACGGCGTGCGGCGCAGGAAGGCGCTGCCCAGCAGGGGCACGACGGTGATCACCGCCAGGAAGGTCAGGCCGACCGCGCCCGCGAACACGAGCCCAAAGCGCCGGATGACCTCGATGTCGCTCACCGCCAGGGACGCGAACCCGATCGCGGTGGTCAGGGAGGTCAGCATGCAGGCCCGGCCCAGGCTGCGGATCGCGTGGGCCCCGGCACGGTGGGGGTGGGCCCCCTCCTCCCGGCGACGGAGCACGGCGATCATCAGGTGCATGCCGTCGGTGAGGGCGATGACGAGGACGAGCACGGGCAGGGCCGCGTTGAGCAGGTTGATCGTCTCGCCCGAGGCGCCCATGACGCCGAGCGCCCACCAGGCGGACACAAGGCTCGCCGCGCTCGTGATCAGGACCGGGCCGAGCCGGCGGAAGACGGCGAAGGAGATCACCGCGCCGACGACGCCCGCCAGCAGGGAGAGCACGACCTGCTCCCGGCGGATCGCGTCGAAGATCTGCACGCGGAGGGGCGGGACGCCGGTCATGGAGACGCGCCACGG
>WTJQ01000349.1:2366-5841 GCA_011524785.1 Planctomycetota bacterium
CGTCGAAGATCTGCACGCGGAGGGGCGGGACGCCGGTCATGGAGACGCGCCACGGTGCGGCAGGTGAGCTCCCGGCGGACGCTCCGGGATCCCTGCCCGCAGCTTCCTCTGCCGCGCTCTCCGCGGTGACTTCCGTCGCGCTCCGCGCGGTGTCCTCTGCCGTGCTTCCCGCGGTGTTCCCCGCGAGGACCGCCTCGATGGCGCGCACGCGTCGCCGGAGCTCGGCCACCGGCAGGGTCTCGTCGGCGAGCTGCGCCACGACCAGATTCGTCGTGCCGTCCGAGCCCAGGAGCTTCCCCGCGACGAGGGGGTGGGTCGCCGCGGCCGCGCGTGCCTCCTCGAAGCGCTCGGGCGAGGCGTCGGCCGCCGGGAGGAGCGGCAGCCCCAGGCGCGTGCGCATGTCGAGCAGGCTCACGGCGCCGGTGACGATGCCGTCCAGCTCCTCGAGGGCGTCGACCAGGCGGCGCAGGCCCCGCACGCCTTCAGGGGAGAACGGGTCCGCACCCTCCAGCAGCAGGAGGCACGCGCCGTCGTCCGAGCCGAACTGCTCGAACACCTCCTCCATCTGGGCGAAGGCGGCGTCGTCGGAGCGGATGATCGAGGTCGGCTGATCGTCGACCTCGAGCTTCGAGCCGCCCCAGCCCGCCAGAACGCACGCGCCGAGCACCAGTGCCGTGAGGGCGCGCGCGTGGCGGAGGAAGAGGCGTGCGGCGAGGTGCATGGACGGTCCCGGGACCAGGGATTCGCTCCGGGGGTGCCGCCGGATTCCCGCAGGCGGGTCCTGCCTCGAGGGTGGGCAGGGACGGCCAGGGCCCGGGCCACGGGCCTCGCTCCGCAGGAGGCGCTCGTGCCGCGCCTCGGGGGGGCCACGCTCAGGAGTTGGCGGACTCGGGCAGGTCCGGCAGCTCGACGGTCCGCCAGTCGAGGAGGTCACACTCCTCGTAGAGCTGGTCGAGGGCGTAGTGCTCGCGCGCCTCGGGCTGGAGCACGTGCACGACCACGTCCCCGAAGTCGAGCAGGACCCACCAGCCGGTCTCCGCCCCCTCGGCTCGCGCGTGACGCGCGCCGGCCGCCTTCAGCCGCACGTGGAGCTCGTCCAGGATGGCGCGGACGTGCGGGCGGCTCGTCCCCGAGCAGACCATGAAGTAGTCGGCGACCTTGATGTGGTCCTCCACGTCGAAGACGCGGATGTCCTCGGCCTTCTTCAGGTCGGCGAGGTGGGCCGCTGCGGCGGCCAGGGCGCGGGCGTCGATGGTGGGCTCCTTGGGGTGGGGCAGGGGGCGGCCCTGCGGCGCGACAGGATACAGCGGAGCGGGCGGCCCCGGTGGGACCGCCCGCTCCGCGCTGGGCTCGAGCCCGGGCTCAGACGAACCAGGGCAGGAAGACCAGGCCCACGACCGTCATCAGCTTGACGAGGATGTTCAGGGCCGGGCCGGAGGTGTCCTTGAAGGGGTCACCGACCGTGTCGCCGACCACCGCGGCCTTGTGGGGCTCCGAGCCCTTGCCGCCGTGGGCGCCGCCCTCGATGTACTTCTTGGCGTTGTCCCAGGCGCCGCCCGAGTTCGACATGAAGATGGCCATCATGATGCCGGCGACGAGCGCGCCCGCGAGGAGGCCGCCGAGGGCGGCGATGCTCCAGAGGCCGACCACGATGGGGGCGGCGACGGCGATCAGGCCGGGGAGGACCATCTGCTTGAGCGAGCCCTCGGTCGAGATCTCGACGCAGCGAGCGGCGTCCGGCTTGCCGGTGCCCTCCATGATGCCGGGGATCTCGCGGAACTGACGGCGCACCTCCTCGACCATGGCCTGGGCGGCGTTGCCGACCGCCTCCATGGTCAGGGCGGCGAACAGGAACGGGAGGATGCCGCCGAGCAGCAGCCCGATCAGGACCTCGGTGTTGGTCAGGGAGAAGTCGAGGACGCTCTCGCCGGCCTTGGTCAGCAGGTCGTCGGCGCGCAGCTGGAAGGCGGCGAACAGGGCCAGGGCGGTGAGGGCCGCCGAGCCGATCGCGAAGCCCTTGCCGATGGCCGCGGTGGTGTTGCCGACCGCGTCGAGGGCGTCCGTGCGCTCGCGGACCTCGGGGGGCAGCTCGGCCATCTCGGCCAGGCCGCCGGCGTTGTCGGCCACCGGGCCGTAGGCGTCGACGCCCAGCGAGATGCCCAGGGTCGAGAGCATGCCGACCGCGGCCAGCGCGACGCAGTAGACGCCGTAGCCGACGCCACCCTCGGTGGGGCTGCCGGCCCAGTTGGCGACGAAGATCGCGACGCAGATGAGCAGCACCGAGAGGGCCACCGAGCGCATGCCGACCGCGAGGCCCGCGATGATGTTCGTCGCAGCGCCGGTCTCGGACTTGTTGGCGATGGTGTGGACCGGGCTGGTCTCGGTGGAGGTGTAGTACTCGGTGATCTTGCCGATGATCACGCCGACCAGGACGCCGGCCACGATCGAGATGAGCAGGTTCATCGGGACCACGCCGGCCGGGAAGTCGAGCGTGTTGACGAGCCAGTAGGCGGCGCCCATGGTCGCGACCGAGGCGATGATCAGGCCGCGGAACAGGGCCGAGTGGATCTGGTGCTCGTCGGCGGCCTTCACGAAGAAGGTGCCGATGACGGAGGCGACGATGCCGACCGCGGCGATGGCCAGGGGCAGCATCGCCAGGTTCTTCATGTTCGGGTCGTCGGCGAAGGTGATCGCCGCCAGGGTCATGGCCGCGATGATCGAGCCGACGTAGGACTCGAAGAGGTCCGCGCCCATGCCGGCCACGTCGCCGACGTTGTCCCCCACGTTGTCGGCGATGGTGCCGGGGTTGCGGGGGTCGTCCTCGGGGATGCCGGCCTCGACCTTGCCGACCAGGTCGGCGCCGACGTCGGCGGCCTTGGTGAAGATGCCGCCGCCCACGCGAGCGAACAGGGCGATCGACGAGGCGCCGAAGCTGAAGCCGAGCACGTACTCGAGGCTCTTGGCGTCGAACTCGGGGGCGTAGAGGTAGGTGAAGGCGACCAGGCCCAGGAGGGCGAGGCCGACCACGCTCATGCCCATCACGACCCCGGAGCTGAAGGACACGTCGAGGCCCTCGGAGAGGCCGGTGCGCGCTGCCTGGGTGGTGCGGACCGCCGAGCGGGTGGCGGTGTGCATGCCGAAGTAGCCCGCGACGGCCGAGGCCGCGGCGCCCGCGACGAACGCGATGGCGGTCTTCTGGCCCAGGCCCTGCTCGGCGTCGGACATGAAGATGGCGGCTCCAACGACGACCACGAAGACGGCCAGCCACTTGTACTCGGCCTTCAGGAAGGCCGCGGCGCCGTCCTGGATCTGCTTCGAGATCTCCTGCATCTTCGCGTCGCCCGCATCACGCTTCATGATCGAGCCGTACTTGACGAAGGCGAAGACGAGGGCGAGTGCGGCGGCACCGCCGGCGATCGGGAGGAAGTCCATCGGTGGGGTGGGGATCGGGGAGGGGGCCTCAGGGCCCCCAGGG
>WTJQ01000578.1:0-1694 GCA_011524785.1 Planctomycetota bacterium
GCCCTGGGCCGCGCCCTGCCGCGGGTCGCGCGGGCCGTGATGCGGGCCACCGGCTGCGAGCACTACAACGTGCTGCAGAACAACGGCGCTCCCGCACACCAGGCCGTGTTCCACGTGCACTTCCACGTGATCCCTCGGGTGGGCGAGCGAGGCCTCGGCGTCGGCTGGGAGCCGGCGGACCTCGAGGGCGGCGAGGAGCTCGCCGCCTCCCTGCGCGCGGCGCTCGAGGCGGAGGTGCAGGCATGAGCCACGACCTGCTCATCCACGGCGGCGACGTCGTCTCGTCCTCCGGCGTGGAGCGCGCCGACGTGTGGATCGAGGGCGGCCGCGTCCGCTCCGTCGGCGCGGACCTTCAGGTGCCGGCCGAGGTCCCTCGCCTCGACGCGACGAACAAGTGGGTCTTCCCCGGACTCATGGACCCCCAGGTCCACTTCCGCGAGCCGGGGGGCGAGGCGAAGGAGGACCTGGCCTCGGGCAGTGAGGCGGCCCTCGCAGGAGGCGTCACGGCCTACTGCGAGATGCCCAACACCAACCCGGCGACGGCCACGCCCGAGCTGTTCGCGGACAAGCTGGAGCGTGCGCGGGGCCGCAGCCGCGCCGACTACGCCTTCTTCCTGGGAGCGACCGAGGAGAACGCCGACCTGATCGGCGAGTGGGAGACCCTCCCCGGCTGCTCGGGGATCAAGGTCTTCATGGGCGCCTCCACCGGCTCCCTGCTGATCCCCGACGACCCGACCCTGGAGCGCGTGCTCCGGTCGGGCAAGCGCCGCGTCACCGTCCACTCCGAGGACGACCCGCGCCTCAAGGAGCGCTACGCGGACCTCATGGAGCGCTACCCGGACGGCGCGCCCGTGGGCCTGCACCACCAGGTGCGGGACATCGAGAGCGCGGTGCGCTCGACGAAGCGCCTCCTGGACCTCGCCGAGAAGACCGGCCGCCGGATCCACCTCCTGCACGTGTCGACCGCGGAGGAGCTCGACATCGTGCGCGAGCGCGACCTCGGCGACCTGGTCACGGTCGAGGCGACCCCGAACCACCTCTTCCTCGCGGCGCCCGAGTGCTACGAGGAGCACGGCACCTGGGCCCAGATGAACCCGCCCGTGCGTGAGGCGCGCCACCGGGACGCTCTGCGCGAGGCCCTGCTCGACGGCACGGTGACCTGCATCGGCTCCGACCACGCCCCCCACATGGCCGAGGAGAAGGCGCGCCCCTTCCCCAAGAGCCCCAGCGGGATCCCCGGCGTGCAGACGACCATCGCGCTGCTGCTCACGGCGGTGCGGGACGGCTGGCTGCGACGCGAGGACATGGTGCGCCTCCAGGTCGAGGGGCCGGCCCGCGTCTACGGCATCCTCGATCGCGGCCCCCTGGTCCCCGGCAGCGTGGGCACGGCCGTCGTGGTCGACCCCTCCCGGACCGAGACCCTCGCGGCGGAGTGGCTCCTCTCGCGCTCCCCCTGCAACCCCTTCATCGGGCGGCCCCTCGCCGGGCTCCCGACCGAGGTGGTCCTGCGCGGACAGGTCGTCCTCCGGGACGGCGTGCGCGTCGGCGACCCCGCCGGCCAGCCGCTCGAGTTCGAGGAGACGGTGCGTCCCTGAGGGCGCCCCTGGCGCCGGGGGACGCCGTGTGAGCGGCTCCCCCACGCGCCAGACCGCACGACACCCTGGGCGAACTGGGCCGCGACGACTCAGCAGAGG
>WTJQ01000578.1:1704-5821 GCA_011524785.1 Planctomycetota bacterium
CTGACGCGCACGCCGTCCTCCGCGGACAGGTCGTCCTCCAGGACGGCGTGCGCGTCAGCGACCCCGCCGGCCAGCCGCTCGAGTTCGAGGAGACGGTGCGTCCCTGAGGGGTTCCTGACCCCAGGGGACGCCACGCGAGCGGCTCCCCCGCGCGCGAGACCGTACGAACCCTGGGCGAACCGGGCGGAGACGACTCAGTAGAGGAGCCGGTTCCGGAGCTGGTACAGCTCCTGGATCTTGGCCTCGATCTGCTGGCCGACGAAGGTCCCCTCGTAGCCCTCGCAGAGCCTCCGGAGCGCATCCATCTGCTGCCGGCACTCGCTCTTGCGCTTGGGGGTCCTGGCCGTGACCTCGAGGACGCGCTCCTGCACGCGGAGCTGCGCAGCCAGGGCCTCGTCCTCCGTCACTCGGACGCGGATCGCCCGCACCCGCTCGAGCTCAGGGAGTCCCTGCAGGCCGGGCTCGAGAGCCTCGGCTCCCTGCATCGCCCGCAGGACGTCGCCCCGCTGGAGGGCCGCCTCCAGGGAGGCCACCCGCGCCTCGAGGATGGCCCCAAGGACGCGCTGCGCCTCCTCACCGAGGGGATCCTCACGCGCCAGCTCCACGGCGGCCCGCAGCGCGTCCGCATACCGGCCCGCGAGGTACGCCTCGCGGATCGCCACGGCGTCTCCCTCCCACTCGTAGAGGGGCTTCTCGAGGGCCCCCTCCAGGTGCTGGTCGAGCAGCTTCGCATCCACGCCGCGCGGGTGTCCCTCCCACACGATGCGGCCGTCCGGGGCGACCAGGAACGCCACCGGGAAGGAGCGCACGCCGAGGCTGCGCGCGACGTCCCCGCTCTCGAAGCCGTAGGCGAACGCGATCTCACGGGCCTCGACCCACGCGTCGGTGCGATCCCTCGCCTCGCTGGTCAGCCCGAGGACGCTCAGTCCACGCGCGGCGTAGTCCCGCTCGAGCCCGTTGAGATGCGACACGGCATCCCCGCACCGCACTCACCAGTAGGCGAAGAACTCGATCAGGACGAGGCGGCCCGCGTACTCCTCGATCGCGCCCGCCGGGCTCTGCGCCAGGCCCTCCAGCGGCACGCTGGGGAACAGGGTCCCCACGCGCTCGGTCTCTGCACGGGGGCTCGCTGCCGCGAGCGCGAGGAGCAGGGGGAGGAACATGGGAGAGGCGGGAGGCAAGAGGCTGGCCCCACGGCAGGCCTCGAACCGATCCCCAAGCCTACCAACGGCCGGAGGGAGTCGGGCGGGCTCCAGCCCCGCACGAGCGCGCTCGGGCCGAGCCGGTGAGCAGCCTCCGAACGCCGCGCGGCCCTCGCCCGAGGGCGAGGGCCGCACGACCTGCGCTTCGCGGGCGTGGCCCGCTCCGCGATCAGAACTGGAGCCGGCTCTTGAGCTGGAAGAGCTCCAGCACCTTGGCCTCGATCTGGCCGCCGACGAAGGTGCCCTCCTTGCCCTTCAGCAGCTTCTTGAGGGCGTCCATCTGCGCGTCGCACTCCTTCTTCCGGCGCGGCGTCTCGGCGGTGATCTTGAGGACCTTCTCCTGGGCCTTCATCTGGGCGCGGAGCTCCTTGTCCTTCGAGATCCGCTTCGTGATGGCCTCGACGCGCTCCTGCTCGGGGAGCCCCTTCAGGCCCTTCGCGAGGGCCTTGGAGCCCTCGTAGGCAGTCAGCACGTCGCCCTTCTCGATGGCGGCCTCGAGCGAGGCCACGCGGCTCTCGAGGACCTGGCGGACGATGCGCCCGGCCTCCTCACCGAACGGGTCCTTCTCGGCGAGCTTGGCGGCCTCGGCGAGGGCCTTGCCGAACTGGCCGTCGAGGAACGCGCTCTTGATCTTCTTGGCCGCACCGTCCCACTCGTAGAGGGGCTTCGTCAGCGCCCCCTCGAGGTGCTTGGTCACCAGGGCGTCGTTGACCCCCGAGGGGTGCCCCTGCCAGACGATCTTGCCGTCGGGCCCCACCAGGAAGGAGGCGGGGATGCCGCGCACGCCCAGCTGCTTGGCCAGACCGCCACGGTCGTACGCGTAGGCGAACTTCGCTCCCTTGGCCTCGATCCAGGCCTCGGTCCGCTTGGCCCCCTCACTCGTGAGGGCGAGGACCGTGAGGCCCTTGTCGCGGTACTGCTCGTCGAGCTCGTTGAGGTGCGGCACGGCACCTCCGCAGGGGCCTCACCAGTAGGCGAAGAACTCGATCAGGACGAGGCGGCCCGTGAGCTCCTCGAACGAGGAGGCGGGGCTCTGGGTCAGCCCCTCGATCTCGACGACCGGGAGCTGCGTGCCGACCTTGTCGGCTGCGAGGGGAGCGACCGGCTGGCCGGTGACGGCGAGGGCGCTCAGGAGGAGGGAGGTCAGCATGGTTCTGTGGAGGCAGCACCCCTGGGGCGAGGCGCCGTGGATCCTGGGCCGAGGGGCCGAGGCGTTCCAGAGTAGCAGGCGGCTCCCTGGGGCCCCTACCCACGGCCGGGTGATCGCCGAACCTGGGACTGGGGTGGTCCCTCAGGCCCCCGCTCACCAGGGCCCTCACTCCTGGCCAAGGGCGCGCCGCATCATCTCCTCGAAGCGCGCGCGCCCGGCCTTGCCCTCCTGGCGGTCCACCACGGCGCCGCTGGCATCGATCGCCAGGGTCACGGGGACCTCCCCGGGCAGCTGGAAGCGGGCATTGATGCCCTCGTAGTCGTCGGCGTCGTAGAGCAGGACCTCGAAGTCGAGGCGCTTCTTCTCGAGGAAGCGCGCCATCGTCGCAGGCATACCCTCGAAGTCGGCCCCCGCGACCATGAGGTCGTAGCTGACTCCGACCACGTCACCGCCCTCGGCACGCGCCGCGTGAGCCACCTCGATCAGCTCGGGGAGCTCCTCGACGCAGGGGCCGCACCAGATCGCCCAGAAGTTGAGCAGGAAGCCCTGCCCCTTGCGGCGCTCGAGAGCGGCCTCGAGTCCCGGCAGGTCGACGACCTCGATGCGCGGAGGGGCCCACTCGCCGCCCTCCTCGGGCGACGCAGGCTCGACGGGACTGGGAGCGTCCCCCCCGCCACACGAAGCGACGAGGGGGACGAGGAGGCCAAGGGCCGTCAGCAGGGGCGCCCGCTGGGGACGCCGTTCGGATTGGTTGAGCAGGGCTCGTTCCCTGGGGTCGCACGGACCCCGTGGGACCGACCACACGGGTCGGTCACTTGCGCTTGATGCCTCAGCCGTAGGGCTTGGTGGTCGTCTTCTCAGGACGCTCGTCCTTCAGGATCGACGACACCGCGTCGTTCACGTAGTTCGTGGCGTCGTCGCCCTTGCGACCGCGCGGATCGTCGTCGAGGGCGCCCGCGTACTGGAGCTTGCCCTTCTTGTCGAGGACGAAGCAGTGCGGCGTCGAACGGGCCTGGAAGAAGGTGCTCGCCACGTTGCCGTGGTCCACGAGGATGTCGTGGGTGTAGCCGACCTTGGCGATCTTCTTGCGCAGGTTGGTGTAGAGCTTGGAGTGGTCGGCGTCCTTCGCCGGCTTGGCACCGAGCTCGTTCTGGTTGGACGCGATGCCGATCATCACGACGTCCTTCGACTTCGCGTAGCGCTTCTCCATCTGCTTGAAGATGGGGTCCGCATGGCGCTCGGCCGGGCAGCGGTCGGACCAGAAGTGCACGATCACGACCTTGCCGCGCAGGTCCTTGAAGGAGTGGGCCTTGCCGTCGAGGTCGGGGAGGGTGAAGTCCTCGGGGATGGCCACGCCGAGCTTCAGCACCTTGGGCTTCTTCTCGTCGTCGGGCGTGTCGTCCTGAACGGACAGGGGCTGCGCCGGCGCCGTGCTGGCCTGCGGGACGGGGAGTCCCAGGGCGCCCACGGCGAGGGCGGTGGTGAGGAGGGTCAGGTTCATGGCTGGGTGCCGCTCGGGGAGTCGGCGCGTCAAGGATAGGCGCTGGGGAGCGGAGGAGGTCCAGCCCCCACGGCCCCCGGCAACGCCAGGGACGCAGTTCGCTCCTGGGAGGGCCTTGGGACCGCCGGGAGCGCGCGCGGGAAGATGTTCGGCAGGCCCCGGGACCGGGATGCACCCGCGCCCCAGCGGCGCCCGGGCGCCCCCCCTCAGTCGTCCCTGCGGCGCAGGACGACCCCGTGCACCGTGAGCCCCTTGCGCTCGAAC
>WTJQ01000471.1 GCA_011524785.1 Planctomycetota bacterium
CCGGTGTTGTGCGGGATCTCGGGGTGGACCAGGACGGCGTCCATGGACGCAGCGAAGCCGCTGGCGGGTGCTTCGCTCCGGGCACGCTGCTGGCCCTCCCCTGGGCGCTCCCCCATCGATCTCTCGGTCGGGACGCGGTCCGGGCCTAGGATCGGAGAATGAGCGCGCTGCTGAACGCCCACGAGGCCCGGGTGCTGGGTGTCCTAGTGGAGAAGGCCTTCACCACCCCCGACCAGTACCCCCTCTCCCTGAACGCCCTCACCAACGGGTGCAACCAGAAGTCGAACCGCGCGCCGGTGACCGACTACAGCGAGGCCGAGGTGACCGTCGCCCTCACCGGCCTGCGCCACAAGCACCTGGCGGGAGCCTCCCTCGGAGCGGGCAGCCGCGTGGAGCGCTGGCGGCACAACGCCCAGGAGGGACTGAAGGTGGGCGAGCGGGCGCTGGCCGTGCTGGCCGAGCTGCTGCTGCGCGGGCCCCAGGCCCCCGGCGAGCTGCGCACCCGCTGCAACCGCATGCGCTCGGTGCCGAGCCAGGAGGACCTGGCGCAGGTGCTGGCCGAGCTCGAGGGGCTGGGGCTGGTCGAGCGGATCCCCGGCGGACGCGCGGATCGCTGGGGGCAGACCCTGTGCCCCGAGTCCGGGCCGGCCGCGGGCGAGGGGAGCGGGGCAGAGGAGGCAGCGCCTTCCGGCGGAGCGAGCGGGAGCGCGGCGGCAGGAACGGCCCCCTCCGCGGCGCCCACTGCCGCGCCCCCTGCGCCCGGCCTCGAGGAGCGCGTCGCCCGGCTCGAGCGGCAGCTGGCCCAGCTCGCCGAGCAGCTGGGCGCCACCCTGGGCGAGTAGGCCGGAGGGGGTTCGGTATCTGTTAGGGTCGAGGCCATGCCCCGACCCCACAGGGACGAGCGCCTCGCGCCCCGGACGCCGCGGATCCTGCACCTGGACGTGGACGCCTTCCTGGCGTCCGTCGAGCAGGCTCGGCATCCGCACCTGCGCGGGCGGCCGGTGGTGGTGGGCGGCCCCCCCACCTCGCGCAACCTCGTCATGTCCTGCTCCTACGAGGCGCGGGCCGTGGGGGTGCGGCCGGGGATGCGGGCCCGCGAGGCCGCGCGCCTCTGCCCCGGCGCGGTCTTCCTGCCCGGCGACGCCCGGGCCGCCAACGCCAAGCGCGAGGAGGTCGCGCGCCTGCTGCTCGAGGCGTCGCCCCGGGTCGAGGTGGCCTCCATCGACGACTTCTTCGTCGACCTGACCGGCAGCACCCGCCTGCTGGGCTGCGCCTTCGAGGTGGCCGCTGGCCTGCAGCAGCGCATCCGCGCCGAGGCCCGGGTCCCCGTCACGGTCGGCATCGGCACCAGCCGCACCCTCGCGCGGCTGGCGGGCAAGCTCGGCAAGCCCGGCGGCGTGGCCGAGGTGCTGCCCGGCGCCGAGCGCGCCTTCCTCGCCCACCTGCCGGTGGAGCACCTGCCCGGGGTCGGGCACGTGGTCCGGCGCCGGCTGTCCTCCTTCCACATCCGGACCGTCGGGCAGCTGGCGCTGGTCTCCCGCGAGGTCCTCTTCGCGACCTTCGGCTCCCTCGGCCTGACCCTGCACGCGCGCGCCCACGGGATCGACGACGAGCCCGTCGAGGCCGGCTGCTGGATCGACGGCGAGGGACGCCTCGCCGTCCGGCCGCCGCGGTCGATCCGACGCGACAGCACCTTCGAGCCGGAGGAGGGGCGCCGGGAGCAGATCGAGGCCATGCTCGCCTGGCTCGTCGATCGCGCCGCGGCGCGCCTGCGCGGCCACGGCCTGCTCGCCGGCAGCGTCGAGGTGCGGCTGGTGCACGTGGACACCCGGACCCCGGCCCAGCGCCGCGCGAACCCGCGCGAGGCGCTGCTGCGCGCGCGGCGCCGCCTGTCGAGCCCCACCGCCTCCACCGACTCCCTGGAGGCCCACGCGCGGACCCTGCTGGCCGAGCTCCCCCGCCGGCGCGCGCTCGTGAAGCGCGTCGGGATCTCCCTGCTGCACCTGCGCGGGACGGTCGGCCGACAGGGCGAGCTCTTCAGCGATCCGGAGCGTGATCGAGAGCCCTCGGGCCCCGCCTCGGCGGGCGGCCCCACGACCGGCTGTCACGCCGAGCGCGCCGCGGCCCTCGAGCGTGCTCTCGACGGGCTGCGTGCCCGCCACGGCTTCGGCAAGGTCCTCCGCGGCGCGAGCCTGCCCCTACTGAAGGAACACCCCCTCGGGCCGGACGGCTTCGTGCTGCGCACGCCGTCCCTCAACCAGTGAATGCGTGCGGCCCCGGACTCACGAGGAGCCCGGGGCCGCGAAGGAAGCTCGACGGAGCGAGACGACGGTCAGGAGTCGGAGCGCGCGTAGCGCGTGCCCTCGAAGGCCTGATCGATGGCGTCGAGGGTGACGCCGTCGGCCTTCACGGCGACGATCTTGGTGCCGTAGTCGATCTCGATGCTGTCCGCGGGGACGTCGAGTCCTTTGGCGAGTGCAGACCGCACTCGCGGGGGACACGCAGCGCCTCACGTCATGCCGTCGATCTTGAAGGAGACGCCCTTCGCAGCGGGCGCCTCCGCGGGGCTCGAGGCGGTCGGCGCAGGCTCCGAGGAGCAGGCCGCCAGCCCGAGCACGCCGGCCGCGAGGGCCGGGAGCAGGAGGGTCTTCATGGTTGGTGTCGTTGGGTTGGATGGGCCCCGGAGGGTCCTCCTCCATCATGGGTCCCCGCGCGCCGGGGTGCATCCCCCACCGTCGTGCCTCCGCCTCAGGCATCCAGGGCCGCCCAGACCCCCGATATGCTCCTCCCATGCGGATCGAGTGCATCGGAGGCGGCCCCGGGGGGCTCTACGCGGCCCTCCTGGCCAAGAAGCGCCTCCCCGGCGCCACGGTGCGGGTCACCGAGCGCAACCGGGCCGACGACACCTTCGGGTGGGGCGTGGTGTTCTCGGACGAGACCCTGGGCGCGTTCGAGGAGGCCGACCCCGAGAGCTACGCCGCGATCCGCGAGGCCTTCGCGTACTGGACGGACATCGACACCTGGCACGAGGGCCGCTGGATCCGCTCCACCGGGCACGGCTTCTGCGGCATGTCGCGCCGGCTCCTGCTCCAGATCCTGCAGCGCCGCTGCGAGGAGGTCGGGGTCGAGCTGGCCTTCGAGGCCGAGATCGATCCCGAGGAGCTGCCCGAGGCCGACCTCGTCATCGCCGCCGACGGCATCAACAGCGCGATCCGCGGGCGCTTCGCCGACCACTTCCAGCCCAGCCTCGACTGGCGCCGCGCGAAGTTCACCTGGCTCGGCACGACCAAGCCGCTCGACGCCTTCACCTTCGTCTTCAAGAAGACCGAGCACGGCGTGTTCTCGGTGCACGCCTACCCGTTCCAGCGCGGGGAGGAGCAGCTCTCCACCTGGATCGTCGAGTGCCACGAGGACACCTGGCGCAGCGCCGGCCTCGAGGACTGCACCGAGGAGGAGACCGCGGCGCGCATGCAGGAGCTGTTCGCCGAGTTCCTCGACGGGCACCCGCTCCTGACCAACCGCTCCATGTGGCGCACCTTCCCCACGGTGCGCTGCGAGCGCTGGCACCACGGCAACGTCGTCCTGCTGGGCGACGCCGTGCACACCGCGCACTTCTCGATCGGCTCGGGCACCAAGCTCGCCATGGAGAGCGCCATCGCCCTCGTGGACGCCCTGGAGGAGCACGGGTCCGAGGGCGTCCCGGCGGCCCTGGCCGCCTACGAGGACGCGCGCCGCATCGACGTGCTCAAGATCCAGAAGGCCGCCCAGACGAGCCTCGAGTGGTTCGAGGACGTGGACCGCCACGCGCGCCTCGCGCCCGAGCCGTTCGTGTTCAGCCTGATGACGCGCTCCAAGCGCATCACCTGGGAGAACCTGGCCCTGCGGGACCCGGCCCTCGTCGACGCGACCCGCGAGGACTTCTGGCAGCGACGCGCGCTGCCCGTGCCCGCGAGCGGGCGCGCCCCCGAGCCGCTCTTCGCGCCGCTCGAGCTCCGCGGCCGGACGCTCCCCAACCGCATCGTCGTGTCCCCCATGTGCCAGTACTCGGCCGTGGACGGCACGCCGAACGACTGGCACGTGGTCCACCTCGGCGGGCTCGCCGTCGGCGGCGCGGGACTCGTGTTCACCGAGGCCACGGCCGTGCGCGCCGACGGCCGCATCACGCCGGGCTGCACGGGGCTCTACACCGACGAGCACACCGCCGCCTGGCGCCGCATCACCGACTTCGCCCACGCGAACGGCGCCGGCCTCATGGGGATCCAGATCGGCCACGCGGGTCGCAAGGCCTCCTGCAGCTCCCCCTGGGAGGGCGACGCCCCGCTGACCGAGGGGGCCTGGCCGACCCTGGGCCCCACGGGCACGCCGTTCCGTCCGCACTGGCCCGCGCCGCGCGCCATGGACCGCGCCGACATGGACGCGATGCTCGAGGACTTCGTGGCCACGACGCGCCGCGCCGTCGAGGCCGGCTTCGACGTGCTCGAGCTGCACATGGCGCACGGGTACCTGCTCTCGAGCTTCCTGTCGCCCGCCTCCAACGACCGCACCGATGCCTACGGGGGCTCGCGCGAGGGGCGGCAGCGCTTCCCGCTGGAGGTGTTCGAGGCCTGCCGCGCGGTCTGGCCCGAGGACCGGCCGCTCTTCGTGCGCGTGTCGGCCACGGACTGGCTCGGCGACGAGGGGCAGACGATCGAGGACACGGTCGCCTTCGCTCGCGCCCTGAAGGAGCGCGGCTGCGACGCCCTCGACCTGTCGAGCGCGGGCAACGTCCCGACCTCGCGCCCCGAGTACGGCCGCATGTACCAGACGCCCTTCGCCGAGCGCGTGCGCAGCGAGACCGGCCTCGTGACGATGGCCGTCGGCGCGATCCAGGGCCCGGACCACGCCAACACGATCCTGGCGGCCGAGCGCGCGGACCTGATCGCGATGGCGCGGCCCCACCTGCTGGACCCCCACCTCGCCATGCAGGCCGCGGTGCGCTACGGGCACACGGACCTCGCGTGGCCGCCGCAGTACCTGGCCGTGAAGCCGCGCGGCTGAATAGGCTCGCGAACGGGGCCTCTCCCCGAACGAGCGCGGCCGCTCTCCCCAGCAGGGAGAGCGGCCGCGCGCAGCTTGGAGAGGGTCGAGCTCAGGCGCCGAGCGCCGCCTCGATGGCCTTGCGCAGGTCGTCGTCGTCGGGACCGGTGGACGGGCCGTAGAACTGGATCGGCGCGCCGTCCTTGCCGACGAGGTACTTGCCGAAGTTCCAGCCGGGCAGGTCGCCGGTCTTGGTGCCGAGCAGCGAGTAGACCTCGCTCTGGCCCTCACCCTCCTTGACCTGCACCTTGCCCATCACGGGGAAGGTGACCGAGTAGCGGTCCGAGCAGAACGAGGCGATCTCCTCGCCGGTCCCGGGCTCCTGGCCGCCGAAGTCGTTGCAGGGGAAGGCGATCACGCTGAAGCCGCGGCCCTCGAGCTCGGCGTGGAGCTCCTGGAGGCCGGCGTACTGGGGCGTGAAGCCGCACTGGCTCGCGGTGTTCACGACCAGGGTCACCTTGCCCGCGTAGGCGGACAGGTCCTGGGGCGAGCCCGCGAGGTCCTGGACGGTGAGGCTGTAGAGGCCGGTGCCGGACCACTGGGCCTCGAGCTCCGGGGTGACGGTGGCGGACTGGGTGCAGGCCGCGAGGGCCGCGCAGGCGGCGAGGGCGAGGATGCGCATGGGATTCGTCTCGGGGAGCGGACGGAGGATCCGTCCGGTCCCTGGTGCGTTCGCCCCCTCCCGGGCCGCGGATGCGCCTCAGCGCGGGGGCGGGCCCGCCCCCGCGCTGAGGCGCATCCGC
>WTJQ01000345.1 GCA_011524785.1 Planctomycetota bacterium
GCTTGAATAGTGGCCCCGAGCGCCCGCCAGGGCGGTCGGTTCGATCCCGAGAACCCCGTCGCCAACGCGACCGAACCCCCTCCAGCCCCGCCATGTCCGTCCTCGTCGGCAAGGAAGCCCCTACCTTCAAAGCGCAGGCCGTCAACCCCGACGGCTCCTTCTCCGAGCTCTCCCTCGAGAGCTACCGCGGCAAGTACGTGGTCCTGTTCTTCTACCCCCTGGACTTCACGTTCGTCTGCCCGTCGGAGATCATCGCCTTCGACAACCACCTCGCTGAGTTCAAGGAGCGCGGGGCCGAGGTCATCGGCGTCTCGGTGGACAGCCACTTCTCGCACTGGGCGTGGCGGAACACCGCGGTCGAGAACGGCGGCATCGGCGAGATCGGCTACCCCCTCGTGGCCGACATCACCAAGAACATCGCTCGCGACTACGACGTCCTGACGGGCGACTCCGTGGCCTTCCGCGGCCTCTTCCTGATCGACAAGAAGGGCAAGGTCCGCCACCAAATCGTCAACGACCTGCCCCTCGGGCGGAACGTCGAGGAGGCCATCCGCATGGTCGACGCCCTCGCCTTCCACGAGGAGCACGGCGAGGTCTGCCCGGCCAACTGGGCCAAGGGCAAGGACGGCATGAAGCCGAGCGCCGACGGCGTGGCCGAGTACCTCGGCAAGAACGCCAAGGGCCTCTGATCCCAGGGCGACCCCAGGCCGCGGGTCCGCTCCCCTTCGGGAGCGGGCCCGCGGTCGCATTGGGGGCGGGCAGGCAGCCTGCACGGCCGGAGTCAGGGCTCCATGTTGGGCACCGAGAGCCCTGTCGGAGGGTCTTCCGGCGGGCTACCATGCTCTGCTTCGATCCACCGGATCCGACGCTGCACGAACTCCCTTCGAGGAGCCCTCTCGACCCCCATGGCCACCCCCGCGAGCACGTCCCTCCTGCGCGTCCGCGGGGCACGGCAGCACAACCTGCAAGGGGTGGACGTCGACCTTCCGCGCAACGCGCTGGTGGTGGTCACCGGGGTGAGCGGCTCGGGCAAGAGCAGCCTCGCCTTCGACACCCTCTTCCGCGAGGGGCAGAGGCGGTTCCTCGAGACCCTGTCCTCTTATGCGCGGCAATTCCTTGGAGATCTCCGCAAGCCCGAGGTCGAGCTCATCGAGGGTCTGTCGCCGGCGATCGCCGTGGACCAGAAGTCGGTCCCGCGGGGAAGCCGGTCGACCGTCGGGACGCTGACCGAGGTCACGGATCACCTGCGCATCCTCTTCGCGCGCGCGGGTGCGGCCCACTGCCCGGGCTGTGACAAGCCGGTCCAGGCCCGGACCCCCGAGGCCGTGGTGCAGGAGATCCTCGGGGCCCATCAGGGGGACGCGGTCATGCTCGGCGCCCCTGTCGTTCGCGGGCGCAAGGGCAACCACACGGCGGTCCTCGACGACCTGCGTCGCCGCGGCTTCGTGCGGGCCCGCGTCGATGGCACGGTCCATCGCCTCGAGGACGTCCCGGAGCTCGGGCGCTACAAGGTGCACGACATCGAGGTGATCGTGGATCGACTGAGGCCCGATCCGGAGCAGGTCGGACGCCTGCGGGAGTCGGTCCAGCAGTGTCTCGACATCGGGGACGGGGACCTGCTCCTCGTCGCCGGCGACGAGGCTCGCCTGCTCTCGACCCAGCGCACCTGTCCCGGGTGTGGAGGGGACGTGCCTCCGCTCGAGCCGCGCCTCTTCTCCTTCAACTCCCCGGTCGGCGCCTGTCCGGCCTGCGAGGGGCACGGGGTCCTTCGGCAGGCCAGTGAGCGGTCGGTGGTCACCGATCCGGAGCTCAGCATCCGGGAGGGAGCCCTGGGCGTCACGCGCTCCACGGGGGGCGCTCTCTTGTTCCCCAAGGTCGAGTTCGCCTTCCTGGAGCGGGTCGGGGAGGCGCACGGGTTCGACCTCGACACTCCGTGGCGTGAGCTCTCGAAGAGCGCGCGACGCGTGATCCTGCACGGCAGTGGGGAGGATCGGTTCCCCGATCGGTCCGCGTGGTCGGGGCGGAGGTCCTCCGGGAACGTGACCTGGCAGCGGCGCTACAAGGGTGTCCTGCCCTCCTTGGAGGGAGCGCGTGCCAAGGGGAGCCGGCGGAAGATGGTGGAGAGGTTCCTCGCCGTCGAGACCTGTCCGGCGTGCGAGGGAGCGCGCATCGGCGCGGCAGCGCGAGCCGTACGGCTCGGGGGGGCTCGCCTGCCCGAGCTGACGCGGCTGCCGGTCGAGCGCCTCCCTGAGGCTCTCTCCGGCCTGACCCTCACTCCCCGGGAGCAGCGGATCGGTGCGGACGTCCTGCGAGAGATCGCTCGTCGCCTCGAGTTCCTCCTCGAGGTGGGGCTTGGCTATCTCACGCTTGATCGCGCGGCCGACACCCTGAGCGGCGGAGAGGCCCAGCGGATCCGGCTCGCGGCTCAGCTCGGAGCCGGCCTCCAGGGCGTTCTGTACGTCCTCGACGAGCCCTCGATCGGGTTGCACTCCCGGGACCATGAGCGCCTGCTTGGCGCCCTCAAGCGCCTGCGCGACCTCGGCAACAGCGTCGTGGTCGTCGAGCACGACGAGGGCACGCTGCGTGCCGCGGACTGGATCGTCGACATCGGCCCCGGCGCGGGCCGGCACGGGGGCCGCTTGATCGCTGAGGGGCCGCCGGCCGAGGTGGCCCGGGCCGACGGTCCGACCGCGCGCCTCCTGCGGGGCGAGAGCGTGGTGGGACAGCGAGCGACCCGCCGGGACGGGGACGGGCGCTGGCTGCGACTCCAGGGTGCCGTGGCTCACAACCTCCAGGGCGTCGACCTGGAGATCCCTCTGGGGACGCTGACGGTCGTCTCGGGAGTCAGTGGCTCCGGGAAGAGCACCCTGGTGCAGCGCACCCTGCGCCCCGCGTTGGAGCGCGGCCTGGGGCGCGAGGTCTCGGACCCCGGGACCTACGAGCGGCTCGAGGGGCGGGAGTTCATCGAGGACCTCGTCGTCGTGGACGCGTCCCCGATCGGCCGCACGCCGCGCTCGAATCCCGCGACCTACATCAAGGTCCTCTCGCCGATCCGGGACCTCTTCGCCGCGCTCCCCGAGGCGCGGATGCGGGGCTACACCAAGAGTCACTTCAGCTTCAACGTGGAGGGGGGGCGCTGTGAGGCGTGCGGCGGCGCCGGGGCGACCCAGGTGGAGCTGCAGTTCCTCGCTCCCGTCACGGTCCCGTGCGACGAGTGCGGGGGCAAGCGCTTCCAGGACCAGGTCCTCGACGTGCGCTACAAGCAGCACTCGATCGCCGACGTGCTCGCGCTCCCCGCCGAGGACGCGCTCGAGCTGTTCGAGGGCCACCCACTCATCACGCGCTCGCTCCAGCTGATGTGCGAGGTGGGGCTCGGGTACCTGACCCTCGGGCAGCCTTCCACCACGATCTCCGGTGGAGAGGCGCAGCGCCTGAAGCTGGTCAGCCACCTCTCGAAGCGGCCGCGCGGACACGTGCTCTACCTGCTGGACGAGCCGAGCACGGGGCTGCACCACGAGGACGTGGGGCGACTGGAGGCCGCTCTGCAGCGGCTGGTCGAGCTCGGGCACACGGTGGTCGTGATCGAGCACAACCTCGAGCTGATCGGTGCGGCGGACCACGTCGTCGACCTGGGGCCCGAGGGCGGAGCAGCCGGAGGACGCGTGATCGCCGTGGGGACACCCGAGGACATCGAGGCCTGCGGCGAGTCCTACACGGGGGAGGCGCTCCGGGAGCTGCGGGCGAAGCGACGCGCGCCTCGCCGTCGGAAGGGGCCGATCGGACGGGAGGACGCGGCCGGCTCGAGCCTTCGCGTGGAGGGCGCGAGGACGCACAACCTCTGCTCCGTCGACGTGGAGATCCCGCGCGGGAGCCTCGCCGTCGTGACGGGGCCCTCGGGGTCGGGGAAGAGCTCCTTGGCCCTCGACACCATCCACGCCGAGGGACGACGCCGCTTCGTCGAGTCCCTCTCGACCTATGCCCGCCAGTTCCTGGGGCTGCGCGACCGCCCTCCGTTCGATCGCATCCAGGGGCTTGGCCCTTCGGTCGCCGTGGAGGCGCGCGTGGGGGGCTCGCAGCCGCGCTCGACCGTGGCGACCACGACCGAGCTGCACGACCAGCTCCGGGTGCTCTACGCCCGAGCCGGAACGCCTCGCTGCCCGGAGCACGGGGAGGCGCTGAAGGCGTCGGACGCAGCCGGCATCGGGCGCCGGGTCCTCAAGGCGGTCGGCGCCGACGAGGCCCGCGGCTGGGTTCTCGCGCCCTTGGCTGGGTCCCTGCCCGAGGAGGCCACTGCACGAGCGGAGGCCCTGGAGCGCCTGCGGACGGAGTGGCTGGCGGCCGGCTTCGCCCGGGTCTTGGCGGACGGCGCGGAGGTCCGGCTCGAGGAGGGAGTTGGAGGCCTCGAGGATGCCGGCCAGCTCGATCTGGTGGTCGACCGCCTCAAGTTCGCGACCAGCGAGCGCTCACGCCTGGCGGAGGCCGTCGAGCAGGCGGCCGCCGTCGCACGGGGCCGGGTGAGCATCCTCATCAAGGGCGGGGATCGCCTCGAGTACTCGACGCGTGGAGCCTGCACCCAGTGCGGCTTCCAGCTGGAGGGGGCGCTCGAGCCGCGGCACTTCTCGTTCAACACGGTCGTCGGGGCCTGTCCCGACTGCCATGGCCTTGGCTCGCGCTGGACCTGCGACGCGGACCTCCTCGTCGCCGATCCGGAGAAGCCCCTGCGCGAGGGCGGCCTCACGGATCCCTTCGGCCGGTTCCTGGTCAAGGGCAAGGGCTACCACGAGCACCTGTTCCGGACGGTCTGCGCCTCGCACCGCATCGACCCGGAGCGGCCCCTGGCCGAGATGAGCGAGGGACACCGGAACCTCGTGCTGTTCGGGCGCGGTGCGCGCAAGGAGTACCGGGTCGAGATCCAGAAGTCGTGGTCCACGGCCGAGATCGAGCAGAACTTCCGGGCCGAGTGGCGTGGCCTCTGCGGCCAGGTCGATCGCTGGCACCAGAAGAGCGAGGACTCGGGCTGGCGCGAGACCCTGGAGACGGTCATGGCCGAGCGGGAGTGTCCGACCTGCGATGGCGAGCGACTGGCTCCCGGCCCCCGAGCCGTGACCGTCGGGCGCCTGCGGCTGCCTGAGCTGCTGGCGAAGGACGTGGATGCGGCCCACGCCGCAGTGGAGAAGCTGCGTATCCCTGGGGCCTCGGCCGAGGTCGCGGAGCCCATCCGAGCCGAGCTCCTCTCGCGCCTGGGGATGCTCCGCCAGGTGGGGCTGGGCTACCTCACGCTCGATCGGGCCACGGCCACGCTCTCCGGGGGCGAGGCGCGACGCGTGCGGCTCTCCGCCTCTCTGGGGTCCGAGCTGGTCGGGGTGCTCTACGTCCTGGACGAGCCCACGGTCGGGCTGCATCCCGCGGACGTGGAGCACCTGATCGGAGCGCTCGAGCTCCTGCGGGACCGGGGCAACACCCTGCTGGTCGTCGAGCACGATGACGCCCTGATGCGCCGTGCCGACTGGATCGTGGACATGGGACCGGGTGCCGGGACCCAGGGCGGCCGCGTGGTCGCGACCGGCCCGCCGGACGAGGTCGCGCGCCACGCCACCTCAGGAACGGCGCTGCAGCTCCGTGGGGAGCTGGACCTGGCGCGGGCCGCCGACGAGGTGACGGACGAGCCGCACGGGCTCGCTCCTGCGGGCGCTCTGCGCCTTCGCGGCGCCAAGCTGCACAACCTGCGGGGCGTCGACCTCGAGGTGCGCTTCGGCGAGCTGCTGGGGCTCTGTGGCCCCTCGGGGAGTGGGAAG
>WTJQ01000204.1 GCA_011524785.1 Planctomycetota bacterium
GCGACCCGTCCTCATCGCCGTGCTGATCGCCCTGGGCTCGGGTCTCTTCGTTGCCTTGGGTCCGTTGGCGGATGCTTGGCGGCTGCAGGTGCATGCACCCCTCGCGACCATTCTCGGGGGCCTTGCCAGTCTGATTCCTGGCAGCGCCTTCGGCTGGGGCAGCGCTGCGGTGCTTCTCCTGGGACTCCGCGAGGTCTTCCCTGGGCGCGGAGGGCGACTTCGGCGCCTGGGCCGTGTCGGTCTCCTGGCCCTGGTCGTCCTCTCCACGGGGATCCTGGGATTCGGCACCCTTCACGGTGCAGTCACGCACTCGGAGCGCCTGCACTTGGCCGGGAGGGCTCCTAGAACCGACGGAGAGGGGGGCTCCCTGGAGGACCTGGAGCAGGAGCTGCGCCTCGCGGTCGAGGGGCTGCTGCGGGAGGGCGTCCACCAAGAGCCCATCGTGGATCGGGAGCTGGCCGGGCTGCTGTCGGAGGCGTTCGACCACCTGCTCCTGGAGGCTCCCTGGCTGGCTGGACCCGAGACGCCCCCCGTTCGCTCGCTCCCCCGGGGACTCCTCGCGGGGCTCGGGCTCTCGGGCTTCTACAGCCCTTGGACCGGCGAGCCCCACGTGGAGGCTGGGCTGCCCCGGGTCAGCGTCCTCGCCGTGGCCGCTCATGAGTGGGCCCACATGCGGGGGGAGGCACGGGAGGACGAGGCCTCGTTCGTTGGGTGGCAGGCGCTCGCGGGTGCACCGGACCCCAGGGCCCGGCTCTCGGGGCACTTCGCGCTCTTGCGGCAGGTCTGGCGAGAGCTCGGCCGGGTGAGTCCCGGTGGCCTCGAGGCGGCCCTGGGCGCTGCTTCACGGGAACTCCTGAGCTTGGAGGCCGAGGTGGCTGCCTGGTGGCGGGAGGCTCGGACCCCGGCTGCCGGCCTCGCGCGGGCCTCCAACGACCTGTACCTGCGGGCGGCGGGGGACGCGCGAGGTGTCGAGAGCTATGCCGGAGTCGTGGGCCTCGTCCTGCGCGACGATTGGCCGCGCCGGATCCGACGGGAGCCCCTGAGTTCGCCCCGGTAGGCTTGGGGCATGCAGCCTGCCCTCTGCCTCCTCCTCGCCGCCGCCGTCCCGACCGCCCCGCAGCACGAGGTCGGCGCCCCCGGCGCCGACGGCTACGCCCCGCGCGTGCACGAGGCCTCGGACGAGGGGCGCCAGGCCCTGGAGCGGATCCGCGTGCCGGAGGGCTGGTCGCGACACCTCTGGGCCCAGGAGCCCCACCTCGCCAATGCGGTCTGCCTCTATGTCGACCACGACGGCCGCGTCTGGATCGCGGAGTCCTTCCGGGTCAACGCGGGGGTCACCGACATGCGGTCCCACATGGACTGGCTGGAGGACGAGCTCGCGGCGCGCACCGTCGAGGACCGTGTCGCCTACATGCGCCGTCGGACAGGGGATGGCTTCGCTGCGTACGAGCGGGAGCACGACCGGATCCGGCTCCTCGTGGACGCGGACGAGGACGGGACGTGCGATACGGCCACCGTCTACGCGGATGGGTTCAAGGGCGCCGCGGAGGGGATCGGCGCCGGCCTCCTCGTCCGGGGGGACGAGGTCTGGTTCACCTGCATCCCCGACCTCTGGCGCCTGCAGGACGTCGACGGGGACGGCGTCGCCGATACGCGGGAGTCGGTCCACGGCGGCTTTGGCGTCAAGATCGCCCTCCTCGGGCACGACATGCACGGGCTCCGGATCGGCCTCGATGGCCGGCTGTACTTCTCCATCGGGGACCGCGGGCTGAACGTTCGGACGGAGGGGAAGCACTTCGAGCTCCCGGACCGGGGCGCCGTGCTGCGGTGCGAGCTGGACGGCTCGAACCTCGAGCTCTACGCCACGGGTCTGCGGAACCCCCAGGAGCTCGCCTTCGACGAGCGCGGTGATCTCTTCACTGGGGACAACAACTCCGACGGTGGGGATCAGGCGCGCTGGGTGTACGTCGTCCCGGGTAGCGACACGGGGTGGCGGCATCACTACCAGTACGTGAACTGGCCCAACTCCAGGGGGCCCTGGAATGCGGAGGGACAGTGGAGGCCCTATCACGAGGACCAGCCCTGGTTCCTGACGCCCCCGATCGCCAACGTCGGTTCGGGGCCTTCGGGGCTTGCTCGCGTGCCAGATCAGGGCTGGGGCGACCTCGCCGGTGCGTTCCTCCTGTGCGACTTCCGAGGGGGAGCGCAGTGGTCCTCGATCATGGGGGTCCGCCACGAGCCCAAGGGGGCCGGGTTCGCCCTCGTCGAGGCCGAGCCTCTCGTGCGGGACCTCCTCCCGACGGACTGTGACTTCGGTCCGGACGGCCAGCTCTACGTGAGCGACTGGGTCAGCGGCTGGGGGATGACCGGCAAGGGGCGCGTGTTCCAGCTGAAGCCGGAAGGCCATGGCGACGACGCCGCGGTCCAGGAGGTCGAGGCGCTCCTGCGCGAGGGGATGCGCGCTCGTGAGCCACGGGAGCTGCAGAGGCTGCTCCTCCACGCGTCCTTCGATGTGCGTCAGGAGGCCCAGCTGGAGCTGGTGGCGCGGGCCCTGGCTGCGCCGACGGGGAGCGAGGAGCTGCGCGAGTGCGTCGGGCTCCTCCTGGAGGTGGCCCGCGAGGCCACCGAGCATCCGCTCGGTCGGCTCCACGGCATCTGGGGTGCCCAGTCCGTTGCCCGACAGCGGCCGCTCGTCAGCGGCATCGGCGGCACCCTCGTCCCGCTCCTCGAGGACGCTGATCCCGAGGTGCGGGTCCAGACCCTGCGCGCCCTCGGCGAGCTCGGCGAGCGGACGGCCGCGCCCTTCGTCCAGCGCGCCCTTCTTGCGGACGCGCGGCGCGAGCGTGCGGCGGCCCTGCGAGCGCTCGCGATGACTCCCGAGCCGAGCCTCTCGCCCGAGGTGCTCCAGCGGGTCGAGACGGTGATCGAGGAGGGGGCTTCCCAGGACCCCTGGCTCAGGAGCGAAGCCGTCCACGCGCTGGAGGCAGCGACCGATCGGCAATTGCTCGGCCTGCTCGAGAGCGACTCCGCGGATGTCCGCCGCTGTGCGGTGGTGGCGCTCCGCCGTCGCGAGTCGCCCGAGCTCGTTCGCGCTCTTCAGGACTCGGATCCCGCCGTGTGGTCCGAGGCCGCACGAGCGATCCACGAGGTCCCGGTCGCGGCGGCTGCCCTCGCACTGGCCGAGGCCCTCGGGGCGCGCGGCTCCAAGGCCTACGACCACAGGCGCGCCATGGCGGCCGCGCGTGAGCTCCATCGCCCAGCGGACGCGCGAGCGATCGCCACGTTCGTGGGCTCCGAGGGAAGAGGTGCGCGCCTCGTGGAGGAGGGGCTGCGGTTCCTCGCCGAGTGGCAGGATCCCAGCCCGATCGATCCCGTCATCGGCTCCTGGCGTCCCGTGCAGGGTGCGCCACTGCCGAGTGACGTCGAGGTCGCCCCCCTTGTGGCCGCCGCTCGGCGGGCCGGGCGAGGAGCCCTGCAGCACTGGCTGCGCCTCGAGGCTGGCCGCTCCACCGAAGGCTCGACTCGAGCACGCACGGACCTCGTGAAGGACGAGGGCGTCGATGGGGAGGTTCGTGCCGAGGCCCTGCGAGGGCTCCTCACACGAGAGGCTGCGGGCGGCCTGGACCTCGCCGAGTCCATGCTGGGGGCGAAGGACGGTCGCGTCGCAGCGGCTGCCCTACAGGGGCTTGCTCGTCAGCAGCCGGAGCGCGCCGTGGCGGCCCTGGCGGTGCGTGCCTCCGTGGGGGAGGTTCCTGATCGCCAGGCCGCGGTCGTGGCCCTCGCGGGGATCGAGCACCACGAGGCGACGGTGGCGCTGGCGCGGCTGCTTCGCGCGGAGTGCGGAATCGAGAGTGCCGAGGGCTCCGCCCTCGTCCTCGAGCTGCTGGAGGGCTTGGAGGCCCGGACCGGCCCGGAGGCGGACGGGGCTCGGGCGGCCTGGGCCCTGGTCGCCAAGGAGGATGCCCTCGGGGCCCGTGCGGCGCGCCTGCGTGCAGGCGGTTCCGCGGACGCGGGGCGCACGGTGTTCCTCGAGAAGGCCGAGGTGTCCTGTCTGCGCTGCCACCGCGTGGGGGATCAGGGCGTCAGCGAGGTCGGGCCCCGGATGGATGGAGTCGGGAGCCGCCTCACGACCGACCAGCTCCTCGAGTCCATCCTCGAGCCCAATGCGACCCTCGCCGAGGGCTACCAGTCGTGGACCTTCGCGCTCGCGGACGGGACGATCCTGGTCGGGAGGATCGTCAGCGAGGGGCAGGAAGGCCTCCTCGTGCTCGATGCCGAGGGGCAGGAGCACGAGCTGGGGCCGGACGACGTGGAGGCTCGTAGGAAGGACGTGTCGGCGATGCCGGGCGACCTCGCGGAAAAACTTTCCGACCGTGAGCTGCGGGACCTCACCGCGTACCTGAAGAGCCTGAAGGATTCCTGAGGGCTTCGGTCAAGACCGCCGCAGGGCGGGGTCGATGCGGAAGGGGTCGGCGCCCCCCGTCGGCTCCCCCTCGATGACCAGAGACTCGGCCTTCACGTCTGCCTCAGGCAACGGAACCCTCTTCAGCCCGGAGGAGGTCCGGGGTCTGATGGACGTCGAGTTCCAGCGGGCGCGGCGCTACGGGTTCCCCGTGTGCTGCTTGGCCGTTCGGCCCGACCGGATCGAGGAGATCGCTCTCTTCCACGGGCAGGAGTCTCGCAACGCGGTCCTGCAGGCGGTGGTCGACATCGTGCGCAGGACGATTCGTGCGGGAGACCTGCTCGGCTACGCGGAGCAGGATCGGCTGATCCTCCTCCTGCCGCACCTGCCCAAGGAGTCCTTCGGCTTCCTGTGCGAGCGGATCCTCAAGGCCGCACGGAGCCTCCAGTTCGATGCAGGCAGCTCCACCCACAGGACGACCCTGAGTATCGGCGTGGCCCATGGGGATCACCCGGAGGCCGTCGCGCTGGAGGTCATGGAGCGCGTGGCCCTGGGCGGACTCGAGGTCGCTGAGACCGCCGGTGGCGATCGTTGGATCGAGAGTGAGCTCTACGATCTCGAGGCGCGCCGGCGCCAGGCCACGAGTGACGAGCTGCGAGGGCCTCTCCCCGCTGGCGAGGCGGTCCTCCCGAACTACCGTGAGCGACTGGTTCAGCTGGTCGAGGGTGGCGAGGACCTGGCCTCCGCCACGGCACGGCTAGCCGATGAGATCGTTGCCCGTGCGCTCGAGGGCGTCGCCCCTGCCAAGGACGGCGCTGGCGTTGATCGTGAGATCGGCCTGCTCAAGCGCCGGATCGCGAAGTTGACCGAGACCCTGGGCGTGAACGCCCAGGAGCTGGAGGAGCTGCGACAGTTCCGCACGGCCGTGGAGGCCCGTGGGGAGCTCGAGGCTCCTCGTGGCGAGCGCTCGCATGGCACCGACGACAGTCTCCGCAAGGCCCTCATGCAGACGATCTTCCAGGCCAATCAGGACCTCCGGAAGCGTCTCGCCGAGGGGCCCGACCAGGGCGCGGCCTGAGTCGCTGAGCCCGGCGCGTGCCCCAAGACGCCTCAGGAAGGGGCTCAGAGGGCCTCTCCGGGGGCTTGCCGTAGGGATTCGGAACTGCGGGTGGCGGTCTGGCGCCAGTGCCGCAGAATGAAGGGAGGCCTGTATGGCCCATCTTCTTCCTCCTCCACCGATCAAGCTCATGCGCAAAGCGACCCTCGCCGCGCTGCTGCCCGCCGCCCTCCTGATGGGCGTGGCTGCGGCCCAGAACGGCAACAACTCCTGCGGCTCCGCCACCCCGATCAACGACTGCGCAAGCGCGCGGTGGTAGGCGTCCGCCT
>WTJQ01000315.1:0-1774 GCA_011524785.1 Planctomycetota bacterium
ACGCCGGAGGCTCCTCGAGTCGCCCAGTGAGAGCTCCCGCGCCATCCCGGGTGAATCGTCCCTGCGGCGGGTCCGCCGTGTCCGCAGTGACTCCGGCCAGCTCGAACGCCCGCGTGTTGGCGTAGGCGAGGTGGCCGTTGGACTCGAGGATGAACACGGGGACCTCCCCCGCGAGCTCGTCCAGGTCGGCCCGGGTCAGGGGGCGCCCCGGCTGCAGCGAGGGATCGAGCATCTTGGCCTGTAGCCAGCCGCCGGGCGCGACCTCACGCGCTGCTGCCCCCAGCTTCGCACGCACCTGCTCGAGATCCGTGGTCGTGAAGGGGCCGACATCGACCCAGTGCCGAATCCCGGAGAAGTTCGAGTGCATGTGGGGGTCCACGAACCCCGGCACGACGACGGCGTCGCCCAGATCGACGAGATCACTCCCTCGCCCGAAGGCGCCCAGGATCTCCTCGCGACTGCCCACGGCGAGGATCCGTCCCCCCTCCGCGGCGACCGCCTCTGCGAGGGGTCGAGCCGGATCCATCGTGTGGACCCTCCTCGCCAGGAACACCTGACGCTTCGCGCGCTCGGGTCCGAACGCGGATTGGCAGCCCAACGCAGTCAACGCCGAGCCCATGGCCCCGATCTTCAGCAGGCTGCGGCGAGAGACTGCTCGGAGGGCAGCCAGCGTCTTGCGATCACATGCGTGGCACATCGGGGGTCACGTCCAGCCGCTGCGGAAGACCTCGGGCGTCGAGGGACCGAACACGCCCAGGGTACCTCTCACCGAGCAGCAAGGGCGCGGTACACCTGGCCGTCCTGCGTCCCCACGAAGAGGGCTCCGTCGAACACGGCCATCGCCGTCGGCTGCCCCCCCTCGACACGGAGGACGGAGCGGAGAGCCGTCCCCTCTCCAGCGAGGCGCAGGACCTCTCCACCGTCGTCGTCCGCCACGAGCACGAGGTGCGCGCTCGCGCTCTCCTCGGCGACGAGATCCACGACCCGGAGCCCGCGCCAGCTCTCCAGCTCCCGCGCTCCGTCGGGCCCCACGAGGTACGAGCGATCCCCATCCCCTCGGCGCGCGACGGCCAGGCCGAGTTCGGGGCCCAGGCTCCAGGTTCGCGTCACGTGCTCGTCCTCGAGGACCCCCTCGAGCTCGCGCAGCTCACCGCCCTCGTACACGGCGTTGCGCGCGGACGGCTGTCCTCCGTTCACGTAGTCGACCACGTAGCCGAAGACCAGCAGGCGATCCCCCACGAGGAGCAGGCGGCGGAACCGCGTGTCGTCCCGGCCCGGCTCGGGGCAGCGGAACCGCGCGACGGTCTCGAACGTGGTCCCCTGGTCCGTGCTGCGCCAGAGGTAGCGGAAGACCTCCCCCACACCGAACTCCGCGCGGACGTCGGCTCCTGAGCCCACTGCGTACAGGTCGCCCTGGAAGCCCACGAGGTCGTGGACGTGCTCGCCCCCGCCCACGGTGCGCAGCTTCTGCCACGCGGGCTCGGGCCCGGAGTCCTCCAGCCGGAAGACGTTGCCCTCGATCAAGAGGCGCGGGTCCTTCGCCTGGGTCCAGTCCTCGTCCGCCTGGACGGAGTCGCTGCCCGCCATCCAGAGCGTCCCGTCGACCAGGCGCATGGGGTCGATCTGCTCTTCCCCGGTGTCGGTGGGCGTTCGCTGCGGTGCACCCTGGCCCTCGGCGAGCACGCGCGCCGCGCGCGGGGTCGGGTCGTCCGCACTCGCGAACCAGCGGAACTCGATGGGCGTCTCCGTCCCCAGGTTGGCCGTGCCGTCGCCG
>WTJQ01000315.1:1874-5756 GCA_011524785.1 Planctomycetota bacterium
GCTCGCAGGGTGGTGATGTTGCGGCGGAAGCCCTTGGGGAACGCGGCCTCCCCCACCGCGATGGCGTCCTCGATCGGACGAGCCCAGGGCTCGAGCGGTCCGAACGAGGCCCCGGGGGCTGCGGGCTCACCCGCGAGGCGGCAGGCAGGGAGCAGCACGAGAGTGGCGAGGGCCAGGAGGCCGTTCCGGGTGCCGTGCGTCGTGACGTCGCGGTCTGAGTTCCACATGCCGCGAGCTTAGTGCGCTGAGGGCAGCTGCCCCATGGACGGCCCCTCTCCGGGGAACGGGAAGGGGCGGAATTTCCAGAGGAACGGAGTTGGAGGCGACGGACGGGGACCTAAGCTCCGCGGCCATGCAGATCCGCCTGCTGACCGCCGTCCACCATCACGCCGCCCCCCGGGTCGGCTGACGGCGCGTTCACGAGCAGGAACGACGCACGCAACGCCGGCCCCTGGGCCGGCGTGCTTCGTTTCGGGGGCATGCGGGCCTCGGGGTCGGCCAACGAGCCGAGCCCATGACCCCCGCCAACAGCAGCAATCCCTCACCCTCCGTCCGCCTCGCGCTCCCCAAGGGGCGCATCCAGGCGGGTGTCCTCGACCTCCTGGCAGCCGCCGGCGTCTCCGTCCACACGGGGGCACGCGGCTACCGGCCGTCCCTCTCCCTCCCGGGCTTCGAGACCAAGCTCCTCAAGCCCCAGAACGTCGTGGAGATGCTCGGGGCCGGCTCGCGGGACCTCGGCTTCGTGGGCGCGGACTGGGTCGAGGAGAAGGGCGTCGACCTCGTCCAGCTCCTCGACACGGGGCTGGACCCCGTGCGGGTGGTGGCGGCTGCGCCCACCGCCCTGCTGGCCGCGGGCCGACCGCCGGCGGGCCCGCTCGTCGTGGCGAGCGAGTACGAGCGCCTGACCCGCCAGTGGATGACGCGCACCGGCCTCGAGGGTTCGTTCGTCCGGACCTACGGCGCGACCGAGGTGTTCCCCCCGGAGGACGCCGACGTGATCGTCGACAACGTGGCCACGGGAGCGACCCTCGCCGCCAACGGCCTCGAGGTCTTCGACGAGGTCCTGCGGTCGTCGACGCGCCTCTACGCGAGCCCCGAGGCCCTGGCGCTGCCCGCCAAGCGGGCCGCCATCGAGGGTCTGACGCTCCTCCTCGAGTCCGTCCTCGCCGCGCGCTCCCGCGCGATGCTCGACCTGAACGTGAGCCCGGCCGACGTGGAGCGGGTCGTCGAGATCCTCCCCTGCCTGGACCGGCCCACGATCGCTGGGCTCGCCGGGCAGGAGGGCTTCGCCGTGCGCGCCGCGGTCCTCCGAAGCGAGCTCCCCCGGCTGGTCCCCGCCCTGAAGGCGCGCGGCGCCTCGGACCTCGTCGTGACCAGCCCGGAGCAGATCGTCCGATGAGCTCCACCACTCCCTACGCCCCGCCGCGGCCCCGAGGGCCCGTCAGTCTCGACCTCTCGCGCAACGAGGGGCGCGCGCCCGCGGACCTCGCCCAGCCCCGGCTCGAGGGCGCCGACCTGCTCCGCTACCCGGACCTCGGGCCCCTGCGCACCGCACTCGCCCGGGAGTGGGACCTGCAGCCCACCGAGGTCCTCGTGACGGCCGGCGCGGACGACGCCCTCTTCCGGGCCTGCGTGGCCGTGGCCGGACCCGGAGCGCGTGCGGTGACGACCTCGCCCACGTTCGAGATGATCCCGCGCTACGCGGCGCTCGCCCGGCTCGCCCAGGACGAGGTGCCTTGGCCAGAGGGACCATTCCCCCTCGAGGCGTTCCTCGACGCGTGCCGCGGCGCGGCGGTCGCGTTCATCGTCTCCCCCAACAACCCGACGGGGGCCGTCGCGACGGCGGCGCAGGTCCGCGAGGTGGCACGCGCGAACCCGGGCACCCTCGTCGTGCTCGACGCGGCCTACGGCGAGCTGGCCGAGGACGACCCGACGCGCGCCGTCCTCGGCGAGCCCAACGTCGTGGTGATGCGGACCCTGTCCAAGGCCTGGGGCCTGGCGGGCCTGCGAGTGGGCTGCGCCCTGGGCCGGCCCGCATGGCTGCGCCGGCTCGAGGCGGCAGGCAGCCCGTACCCGGTCTCGGCCGCGTCGGCGGCCATCGCCCTCGAGCGCCTGCGCACCGGCGCGGACGACGTCGCTCGCTACGCCGCCGCGGTCCGGGCCGAGCGCGACCGGCTCGCCCTGGAGCTCGAGCAGCTGGGGGGCCGCCCCGCCCGGCCCGCCGAGGGGAACTTCGTCCTCGCCCGCGGACTCGACGCCAGCTGGCTCCGAGACGCCGCGGCCTCCCTCGGGCTCGCGCTGCGCAGCTTCCCCGACCGCCCGAACCTGGCGGACGCCGTCCGAGTGACGGTCCCCGGAGACGCCCGCGCGTTCGAGGCGCTGGTGGCCACCCTCCGGACCTGCCTTGCTCCGCAGGCCCTGCTGCTGGACCTGGATGGCGTCGTCGCCGACGTCTCGGGCAGCTACCGCCGGGCGATCGTCGAGACGGCCCGCAGCTTCGGGGTCCGCGTGACCGGCGCGGACGTGGAGCGCATCAAGGCCGCGGGGGACGCCAACGACGACTGGCGCGTCACCCAGCGGCTGCTTCGACAGGCCGGAGTCGAGGTGTCCCTCGACGCCGTCACCGAGCGGTTCGAGGCCCTGTACCAGGGGAGCCCCGGGCAGCCCGGACTGGAGCTCGAGGAGACGCCCTGCGTCCCGAGGGAGGTCCTGGAGGCGTGGCGTCGCGTGCGTCCATTGGCCCTGGTGACCGGCCGGCCGCGGCGTGACGCCGAGCGCTTCCTGGAGCGCTTCGGGCTGGCGGACCTCTTCGACGTCGTCGTGACCCGCGAGGACGCGGCGCTCAAGCCCGACCCCGCCCCGGTCCGCCTCGCCCTGGAGCGCCTGGGCGTGGAGCGCGCCTGGATGGTGGGCGACACGCCCGACGACCTCGTCGCCGCGCGCGGCGCGGGCGTCGTCCCGATCGGGGTCGTGCCCCCTGGCGCGGATCCCAGCCGGACGCGCACCACCCTCGAGGCCGCGGGCGCCGCGCGCGTCCTCTCCAGGACCGAGGACCTGACCGCTCTCCTGCCATGACCGTCTCCCAGCAGAAGCCCGGCGCCGCCAGCGCACGCGTCGCCACCGTCGCCCGCACGACCCGAGAGGTCGAGGTCCGCGTTCGCCTGGACCTGGACGGGACGGGAGCCGCCCGCATCGCGACGGGCCTCCCCTTCCTCGACCACATGCTCGACGCGCTCGCGCGGCACGCCCGCCTCGACCTGGAGCTGGAGGCGCGCGGCGACCTCGAGGTGGACGACCACCACACGGTGGAGGACTGCGCCATCGTCCTGGGGCGCGCCCTCGACCAGGCCCTGGGCGATCGCTCCGGGATCGCGCGCTTCGGCTCGGCCATGGCGCCCCTCGACGAGGCCCTCGTGCGCGCCGCGCTCGATCTGTCGGGACGCCCGTGGCCCGCGGTCGACCTGCAGCTCGTGCGCGAGCGGATCGGCACGGTGTCGACGGAGAACCTGACGCACTTCCTGAACACCCTCGCCATGGAGGGCCGGCTGTGCCTCCACGTGACGACGCTGGCCGGCGCCAACGACCACCACAAGGCCGAGGCCGCGTTCAAGGCCGTGGCCCTCGCCCTGAGGGCCGCCGTCCGCCGTGACGGAACCGACGTGCCCAGCACGAAGGGGGTCCTGTGAGGAGCGCGACGCAACTCTCGGTCGCCATCGTCCCGACCGGGACGGCGAACACGGCATCGGTCCGCGCGGCCTTCACACGTCTGGGCGTGGAGGCCCGGGTGGTCAGCGACCCGAGCGCCCTCGCGCGGGCGGAGCGCGTCGTGCTGCCCGGGGTCGGCGCCCTGGAGTCCGCCATGGGCGCGCTGCGCGACAGGGG
>WTJQ01000063.1 GCA_011524785.1 Planctomycetota bacterium
AATCAGCGGGCCGAGAGAAAACTGTTTGCAGCCAAGAGAAGCCTTTCTGTATGCCCTCCCATCTGGGAACAGCGCGAGACGAGTGCGAGGCTGCGCCAGCGGGGCGGCTGCGAGGCAGGCGGACGGCCGTCAGCAGGCGTGGCTGCCCAGGGTCGAGGCGCGGGGTGGAAGAGAGAGAGGCGTTTATACGCTGTGAAGAGGTGGGCGGCAGCAGCGAGCGCGGCCTCCGGCAGCCAGCGATCCTCCACGAAGGAGGGCTCTCGCAGCAGCCGCTCCAGCTCGATCCCAACGCGGGTGTCCCCGGGGGTCTCGGCCAAGGCGAGCAGGGCCGCGAGGCGGACCCGGGGCGCGGCGTCGTCGAGGAGTCGCCCTTCGAGGACCAGGTCCGTGAGCGCTGCGTCGCGCGGCAGCAGCTCGCAGGCGAGGCGGCGCAGGACCGCGTGCGGCCCTCGCGCGTGGAGGCGCAGCAGCCGCTCTGCCTCGAGGCGCGCGGCCTCCCCCGCGCCGGCTTCGCCGAGCAGCAGGTGGGCCGCGTGCAGCGCGCCCGGCACCAGCCCCACCGCGTCAACCCTGGGCTCAGCGAGCATCCTCAGCAGAGCGGCGTCGCGATCCGCTCCAGGCGCGCGCGCCAGGAGACGCTGCGCACTGAGCCGCCAGAACAGGTTGCCGTCCTCGAGCGCCGCCACGCGCTGCCCGAGGTCCGCCAGCGGGGGTGCTGCGGTGGTCCCGCCCTCCGGCACGACGCGCCAGATGCGGCCGTGGGTCTTGTCCCGCAGCGGCGTGACGTAGGCGTTGCCGGGCCCGTTGTCGAACCCGCGCGGCGTCGGGTTGTGCTGGACGATGTAGTTGTACCAGTCGAGGATCCAGACGCAGCCGTCGGGCCCCACCTCGGCCGAGATGGGAGCGCACCACTCGTCCCGGCTCGCGAACAGGCTCCATCCGTCCCGCGCGCGGTAGTGCGAGCCGTCGGGCTCGAGGAACAGCTGCCCGACGAGGTGGCCGGTCGGGCCGCTCACGAAGGCGGCGCGGTTCCAGTAGCGCTCCGGGAAGGCGCGCGCCGTGTAGAGCGCGTGCCCGGCGCCCGCGGTGTACTGCCCATGGAAGTCGACCTGCCGCACCCCCTCGGTCACCGGGTGGAAGCGCTGGGTCTCCGCGATCGTCTGCAGGGGACCGGGCGACCAGCCGCGCAGGCGCTCGTAGACCCGGTTGGGGATCCCCAGGTGCACGCTCGCATTGCCGTTGGCCGTGGAGCCGAAGACGAGCCCCTCCTCGCTCAGGCCAAGCCCCCAGGTGTTGTTCGTCGTCGCGCGCAGGGACTCCAGGGCCGAGCCGTCGGGCCGGAAGCGGTAGATCCCCGAGCCGAAGCGGTGCTGGACGCCCCCCACCTCGCCGTTGAAGCCGGCGTACCCGACCGTCCCCCAGATCCAGCCGTCGAACCCGTAGCGCAGGTTGCTGGGACCCGCGTGCGTGTCCCCCGTGCCCCAGCCGCGGAACAGCTCGATGCGCTCGTCCGCCCGGTCGTCCCCGTCGCGATCGGGGAGCAGGAGCATGGCGGGGGCCTGGCTCACGATCAGTCCGTCGGGCCCGTGGACCAGGCTGGTGGGCACGCTGAGGCCCTCCGCGTAGACCGTTCGGGTATCGGCGCGGCCATCGCCGTCCACGTCCTCGAGGATCACGATCCGGTCCCCTCCCCCTGCGTCCTTGCGGTCGTTCGGGTAGTCGACGGTCTCCGCGACCCACAGGCGCCCGCGCTCGTCCCAGCACTGGGCGATGGCCTTGGTCACCAGGGGCTCGGTCGCGAAGAGCTCGAGCCGCATCCCGGGCGGCACCACGTGGTGGCGCGCGGAAGCCGCAGGCTCGAGGGGCTCCTGCATCGAGTCGTGGACCCGGCCCTGGCCCGCGGGCTGGTAGTTCGGGACGCGCGCCTCGCGGTAGGTGAACCCGTCCTCGGGCCACGCCTTGCCGGGCGCATCGTCCCCGGTCGCCCAGCGGATCCCTCTGACGAGCAGGTCCTGGAACCCCTCATGCGTCCACGTCCGCGAGTCGTGCCCCCACGCCGTGTAGAAGACGCGGCCCTCGCCCTCCTCGCGCGTCCAGGTCCAGTCCTCGGGTCCAGCCTCGTCGCCCTGCGCCGGACGCTGCTCCAGCACGCGCCGGTCGTCGGAGAGCAGGTGGTGGACGTAGGTCTCGTCCCACGACTCGAAGCCGTCGTAGCCCTGGGTGATCGGGTGCTCGCCGTCGACGACCTCCGTCCGGAACGTGCCGGCGCCGTGGCGGAGGAACTGGCCGCCCACGAGGCCGACGTACTCCTCGCGGTCCCGGAAGCAGAACGAGGCGCAGTGGACGGCCACCAGGGCGCCTCCCCCGCGGACCCACTCCAGCAGGGCCGCGGCCCGCTCGCCCCCCCGGCCGTCCGCGCCGAGCAGGTCGTGGTTCGCATAGACCACGAGCGCGTCCGCCGCCTCCAGGGCTCCGGGCTGTAGCAGGTCGAGGTCCTCCCGGTAGAAGAGGTCCACCCCCCGAGCCGCGAGCGGCGCCTGCACCTCGGCTGCGCGCGCCGCAGGCTGGTGATGCCCACGGTCACCGAGGAACCAGACCTTCAGGCGCCTCGGGGCGTCCGCAGCCTGTTCCGCGGCCTCCGTCGCAGGCCGGTCGCCCGCATCGTGATTCGCCGTGCCGAGGGTGAGGGCAGCGAGGAGCAGCAGAGCCTGATGAGCAGCCATGGTGCGAGCGTAGGACCCTGCGGCACGCCCGTCGAGCGGGGTCGACCCGGGCTGGCCAGCGCTTCATAGTCGCGCGCGTCGCTACCCTGGCCGCATGCGGATCGCCCTGTGCCAGATCGCCCCCGTCCTCCTCGACCGCGAGCGCACGCTCGACCGCGTGCTGGAGGCGCTCGACCAGCTGGACGGCGCACGGCTCGCGATCTTCGGCGAGGCCCTCGTCCCGGGCTACCCCATCTGGCTCGACCGGACCGGCGGGGCCCGCTTCGACGACCCCGAGCAGAAGCGCTGGCACGCCCGCTACCTCGAGCAGGCCGTGGACCTGGAGCGCGGCGACCTGGCGCGGGTCCAGGAGCGCGTGGCCGCGCTCGGGGTCCACGCCGTGCTCGGCATCATCGAGAGGGCCCCTGACCGCAGCGGCCAGACCCTGTACTGCACCTGCCTGACCCTCGGGCCGGACGGCTCGGTGCTGTCCTCGCACCGGAAGCTGATGCCCACCTACGAGGAGCGCCTCGCCTGGGGCCCGGGGGACGGCGCTGGCCTCGTCGTCCACGACCTGGGGGCGCTCCGCCTCGGCAGCCTCAACTGCTGGGAGAACTGGATGCCCCTCGCGCGCCACGCGCTGCAGGCGCAGGGGGAGACCCTGCACGCCGCGATCTGGCCGGGCAGCGTGCGCAACACCGAGGAGTGGACGCGCTTCGCCGCGAAGGAGGGACGCTCCTTCGTGGCCTCGGTCGGCGCTCCCCTGCGCGCCCAGGACGTCCCGGCCGACCTGCCTGGGCGTGAGGCCCTGGACCTCGATCCCGAGGCCTGGATCCACGACGGAGGCTCCTGCGTCGCGGGACCCGACGGCACCTGGCTGCTCGAGCCCCAGGGCTGCACGGAGGGCGTCTTCACGGTCGACCTCGATCCCGAGGCCGTCGCGCGCGAGCGCCAGAACTTCGACCCGGCCGGGCACTACTCCCGCCCGGACGTGCTGCACCTCACCGTGGATCGAAGGCGCCAGGCCACCACCTCCTTCGTGGACGGGGAGGCGGAATGAGCCGCTCCGCCTCGGCCGCGCTCCTCGCGCTGGCGCTCGTCAGTGGGTGCCAGGAGAGCCCGTCGGTTCCGGGGTCCTTGACTGCCTCGCAGCCCGTCCCGGACACGCCCTACGCCGTGGTCCTCGGCACCGCCCAGGACGGCGGCCTCCCCCAGCTCGGCTGCCGGAAGGACTGCTGCGAGCCCGCCCGCACCGATCCCGAGCGGCGCCGCCTCGTGTCCTCGGTCCTCGTCGTCGATCCGGTCGAGGGCCGCCGCTGGCTGCTCGACGCCACGCCGGACCTCCCGGAGCAGGTGGAGCGGGCGCGGCCGTACGAGGACCCGCGCGAGCGCGCCGCGTCGAGCGGGCGGCCTCCGCTGTTCGATGCCATCCTCCTCACCCACGCCCACATGGGGCACTGCCTCGGGCTCCTGCACCTGGGCCGTGAGGCCTATGGCGCCGAAGGCCAACGCGTGGTCTGCACCCCGCGCATGGCACGCCTGCTGCGGGAGGAGGCCCCGTGGAGCCTGCTCATCGAGGCCGGTCACGTGGAGCTCGTCGAGGTCGAGCCGGGAGCGTCGCTCCAGCTGAGCCCGCGCGTGCGCGCCGAGGCCCTCCCCGTGCCCCATCGCGCCGAGTTCTCGGACACGGTCGGCTGGAGGATCACCACGCCGGAAGGCTCTTTGCTCCACCTCCCCGACATCGACAAGTGGGACCGCTGGGAGCTGGACCTGCGCGAGGTCGTCCGCAGCGTCGACGTGGCCCCCCTGGACGCCACCTTCTACGGCGGGGACGAGCTGCCGGGACGGGACATCCGCGAGGTGCCGCACCCGTTCGTGGTCGAGACCCTGGAGACGACGGCCTCGTGGACCCCGGAGGAGCGCGCGCGCATCCAGCTCATCCACCTGAACCACACCAACCCGCTGCATCAGGCGGACAGTGAGGCCGCGGCTCGCGTCCGCGCCGCGGGGATCCAGCTCGCTCCCGAGGGAGGAGTCGTCCCCCTACGCGCGCGTTCGCAGTAGGAGCTCGCGCGCCCTGCCCCGACGGCTCCCGGACGGCGGGACTCAGTCCCCCAGCAGCCGGCGCGCCAGCTCCTCGGTGCTCTGCGCGTCGAGCAGCGTCACGGCGCCCTTCTCACCGGACTCGAGGCCGACCAGCTGGCCCTCCTCGTCGAACCACCCCGAGCTCTGGGCCTTCTTGCGGGGATCCGCGCTCGGGAACCAGTCCACGCCGATCCACGCGCTCTCCTCCGGGTGCAGCCGCGCCACGAGGCGCCCCTGCTCGACGGTCGCCTCGCGACCGAGGGCCAGGTAGCGCACGCTCTGCATGCTCGCGCCGATCCCGCCGCTGTCCCGATGGCGCCGATCGGCCGCGGCCAGCGGCGCGCTCAGGAGGAGCGGTGCCAGGGGTGAGGTGGGCCAGGCGTCGAGGTTCCGGAGAACCGACCCACGAGGGCCCTTGCCCTTCAGCTTCTTGCCGTCGCAGGAGAGGTCCCACTGCACCGCGCCGGCCTCGAAGACTCGATGGCGCAGCAAGGGCAGCCCTTCGGCCAGACGCATGCGGCTCACCTGCATGGAGTCAGCGGCCCGCTGCTCGACCTCGATCCAGGCACCGTTCGCGTCGCGCCCGAGGCGCAGCTGCAGGAGGCTCTCACTGCCGGGATCGCCCTCACCGAGCGCAAGGCCCAGGCGCGGGTGCCGAGCCCCGAAGGACCGCACGGCCAGCGCGAACGGGGACTCCCTCTGCTCGGTAAGCAGCTCCTCGAGGACGCGATCCACCTCGCTGTTCGCGAGGTCCGCGTAGCGCAGCACGCCCTCGCGATCGACCACGTAGTAGTCGGGGTAGGAGTTGACCCCGAAGCGCTTGACCGTCTGCCCGCTCGAGTCGATGCAGATCGGGTACGGGAGCGCCTCCTTGCGCGCGAAGTCGTGGGCCAGCTCAGCCTTGCGCTGGGTGTGAACGCCGAGGATCACGAGGCCATCCCCGGAC
>WTJQ01000344.1 GCA_011524785.1 Planctomycetota bacterium
GACGAACCGCAGCCCTCAGGGACGAACGTCCCGCGCGAAGTCGACCAGGACCGGGTAGTGGTCCGAGGTGCGGTTCACGATGCCGGTGCGGACGACCTGGGCGTCCTGGGCGGCGCGTGCGAGGGTGGGGTCCGCGAGGATGAAGTCGATGCGCGTGCCGGTGTCGGGCGGCGTGGCCTTCTCCTCCGTCCAGATGCCGGTCGTGAAGGTCCAACGCGTGTCGCCGCGGGCCTCGAGGAAGGGGAGTGCGGGGTCCTGCAGGCCCGCCTCGAGGAAGGCCTGCATCACGCTGAAGTCCAGGGCTCCGTCGCGGAGGTTGGTGACGTGGTCGTGCTTGGCGTCGCTCGCGCGTGCCTTCTCGAGCACCTCCGGCTGAGCCTCGAGGAGGGCGCGGTCGCTCGGGGACAGAGCGTTGAAGTCCCCGAGGACCAGGACCTCGTGGCCCGCCTCCAGGAGGGGCTCGATGTGAGCGAGGAGGAGCCGGGCCTCGTCACGACGGACCTCCCACCGGAAGGGGGACAGGTGGACGACGAAGACGTGGATCCCGTCGACCTGGGCGTGCAGGCAGCCGTGGTGGAGGCCCTCCAGGAGCCGGTCGACCACGACGATCTCCTTGGCGGAGGTCAGGCCGACCGAGAACCCGCTCGTCTTGAGCAGGGCCGCGTGCTCGTGGCCCCAGCCGGCCGCCAGCTCCTCCAGGCGCTCCTCCTGGATGTTGGTCAGCTCCTGGAGCGCCACGAGGTCCGGCGCCTGTTCGCGGATCCACGCCGAGCCGGCCTCGACCTCCTTGCCGTGGTCGAAGACGTAGTAGACGTTGTAGGCGAGCACGCGCAGCCGGCGCTCGGACGGCTCCGGGCGTGACTCCGCGGACCCCATCGACTGGCAGCTCGTCCCGACGAGCAGCAGGGCGAGGGCGGTCCAGCCACGACGCAGGCGCCCCTCACCGAGCGCTGGCCTCTTCGTTCGAATCACTTCGGGTTCCATGGGGATCGATCGGAGGATCGAGCGCACCCATGAGGCACGACAGGGTCCGTCATTGCCAGCGATCCCCCTGGCCGCACCGCGAACGTCGGTGTCGAGGGCGCGGCACGGCGTGAGGCGTGGATGACTCGCCCGTATTCGATCCTCGAGGACTTCCGCTGATGGGACCCTGCGCCCGCGCGCTGGAGACCGTCCCACACCTCGCTCAAGGTCTCCATCGATCCAGGGCCGCTTGCGACGGTGCTGGGCGCCATCAGCGAGGTGTGGGGTTCTGCAGGCTCAGCGGTTGGTGATCGCCAGCGTCCAGGTGTTGAGTGCCGTTGCGTGCACGCGGGCCCCCTCGGTGCTCCAGGCGTCGATCGCGGGCCAGGAGCCGTCCTCGTCCTGGTGGGGGATGAGGGCCTCGTCGATTTTCTTCTTCCAGCGCGCGTACTCGTCTCCACCGATCTGGCGCAGGGCATCCGTACCGAAGAGCCAGTGGTAGTAGTCGATGCTGCCTTCCTCCTCGCTCCACGCTGGGGCGGCTTGAGCCACGAGCTTGGCACCAGCGACGATCTCAGGCTCGCGTTCGGGCAGCTGGCCAAGTGCGAGACGGGCCAGGAGAGCCATCGAGGTCGGCATCTCGGACCAGGTCGCCGGGTGCGTGTCGCGCGTGAGCGCCAGACGTGGCGCCGGCCCGCCCCGCTCGGTGTAGCCACAGCGGCCCGTCTCCCGATCGGTCATCTCGTCGAGCCAGCCGAGGCCGCCCGTGACTGCGTCGTCGTCGAACTTGCAGCCGAGCTCCCGTGCCTTGACCAGGGCGCGCAGGCTGAGACTTGTGACGAAGGTGTCGTTGTCACCGTCCGGGGGGTAGAAGAAGCGCCAGCCGCCGTAGGGATTGCGCGCCTTCTCGAGGAAGCCAACGGCCTTCTGGGTCACGGCCAGGACCTCCGCATCGGCATCGTCTGCGTGATAGGTGGCGTAGGCGAGTGTCGCCATCGCGTGGCTCGCGTTGTGCAGGTAACTGTCCCGGCCTCCGAAGCAACCAATCTCGTCCTGCACGCTGACGAGGTAGGCAAGGCCGCGCTTGGCCTGCTCGCTCTCAGCTGCCCCTCCCTCGAAGAGGGCCATCAGAGCGAGGCCAGTGACCCCGGCGCGGTTGAACTCACCGCTCTGCCCGAGGTTCGTGACGGTGAGGTTCACGCCCTCGGTGACCGCCTCGACCTGGCCGGCCCACCAGCCGCCATCCTCGGCCTGGGTGCTCTCGAGGTACCGGATCCCTGCGGAGACGGCCTCGAGGGAGGGCGAGGTCGACGTCACGACGGCGCCACCGGACTTCTCTTGGGCCGTGTCGGCGGCACCTCGGGCGCTGCTCTCGTCGTCCTGGGCAACCCGTTCCTGCTCGGATGGAGCTGGATCCTGGCCGATGGCTGCAGCTGCGAGGACGGACGATCCGCCGGTCAGCAGGAGGACGGGCAGGGCGAGGAGGCCGAGGCCTCGCTGGATGGTTCGTTTGGAGTCGATCATGCGAAGGACGCGGGTCTCGAGGAGTGACTTGGGCCCGAGGAGGCCCTGGACGGGGAGGGTGGAGCGCGGACCGAGCTCGGGTCGCGCCGCGAGGCGCACGAGCGCTTCGGCGAAGCTGCGTCGTGATCCTGGACCGCAGTCGGACAGGGCCACCTCGTCGCACGCGCACTCGCGCCAGCGGTCCACCTGCCGGCCAACGAGCCACACGACGGGGTGGAAGAACCAGAGGATCTGGAGGAGGCGCTGCACGCCGGCGATGGCGACGTCGTGGCGGCGGATGTGAGCCAGCTCGTGGCTCAGCACCCAGCGCAGCTCGCGAGGGTCCAGCTCCTCGATCAGGCCCGTGGGCAGCACGAGGGTGGGGCTCCAAACGCCCCAGACGGCGGGACCGTGCAGCTCGTCACTCTCAGCGAGGCGAGCGCGGTCGCGGATCAGCGGGCGCATCGCGGCACGGATCTCGGGCGGAAGCGCATCGATCTCGAGGTCCCGAGCGCGGCGTACGACTCCATGGGTCCGGAGCTGATTGACGACGAACCGTCCCAGCAGGGCCGTGACGACGATCGCCCAGAGGGCGAGCAGGGCGCCGCTCGGGGAGAGGGAGTCGTTCACCTGCGGGATCGCCCTGGCAGCGATAGCCACCTCGGTCGCGGATCGTGCCGTGACCGGATCGGGGTGCACTGGGGAGCTGCGCGGGCCGAGGTCCAGGGCACCCTCCACCGTCGCGGATGGACGGAGTGCCGAGGTGGCTTCACGGGGTCCGACGAGCGACGGAGCCTCGGAGCCCCGGCCCACGAGCTCCGGCCACACGGTGCCGATCGAGGCGATGCGCAGCGGGGTGGCTCCGTCGAGGGCCGCAACGCGCGGGATGGGCACCACGAGCAGCACGAGCGGGATCAAGAACAGCGCGTAGCCGAGGTGGGCCGAGGACCAGCGCCGGACGACGAGCCAGACGAGAGCAACGACGAGCGCCGCGACCGTGGTTGCGATCCCCGACCGCCAGACGAGGTCGAGCCACTGGGCCGCGCCCTCGTTCCAGGTCTCGAGCAGGCTCATTGGCCCGACTCCTGGCTCTTGCGCTCGATCAGCTCTCGAAGGGCGTCGAGCTCTGCGGGGTCCAGGTCGCTCTTGCGCACGAGGTGCTGCAGGAGTGGCCCCACGGTCCCTGCGCTGGCCCAGCCCAGGAGCCTCTCCCCCGCGCGCTTCAGGGCACGGCCAGCCGTCGGCGTCGAGGTGTACAGGAAGGCGTTCCCGACGCGTCTGGTCCGTAGCAGGCCCTTGTCGGTCAGCCGCCGAAGGAGGGTCTTGACCGTGCTCACGGACCAGTCCTCGGTGGCTCCGAGCTGCTCGAGAACCTCGCTGGCCGAGCAGGAGCCAAGATCGGAGACGGCCCGAAGGACCTTCCATTCGGACGGTGTGGGTTGCTGAGAGTCGTCAGTCATGGGAAGACACCTAGGGGCTGCATCCCCGGTCTATGGGACGGTGTTACCGTCTACATGTGTAGTCGATCGGTGACGGGTGGCAACGAGAATTCCCCCCAGTTGGGCGATTCCGGTCGCAGGGGACGGGCTCGTCATCGCTCCGAGGGGCCGGAGTCTCAGCCTTCTCCCCCCGCTCCTGGGGGGCACGGGGGCAGGGCTAGGCTCATGGGCGCCATGCGTCCCTGGAATCGCCTGCTGCGTCGCTTCCCGCTCCTGCTGCCCTGCCTCGTCCTCGCCGCGGCCTGCAGAGCCCCCGAGATCTCCTCCACGAGTTGGGAGGCTCCCGTGGCTGGGCCGGGCGGCGTCCTGCACTCCCATCCCCTCCCCGAGAGCGGTCGGCTCGCGGTCTTCCGCCGTCACTTCGACCGCTACGTCGAGGTCTTCGGCGTGCTGGTGGTCGCGACCCCGTCCGTGGAGGAGCGCAAGCTCCAGCATGCCGCCACCGTGCTGGCCGAGTGGCTCGACAACGACGAGGACGGCACTCCGGACGACGCGCGCGCCCTGCAGGTCCTCGTCGAGGAAGTGGCCGTCCTCGTGATGACCGATACCAAGCGCGAGCTCGACCAGCTGATCGGGCGCCTCGACGCGGAGGTCCTGGACCCGGCGGGCTCGATGATCTGGCAGAACCTCTACGGCGAGGAGACGCGTCCGGAAGGGCCGCCCCACTCGGGGGAGCCGGGGCGCTTCGACGCCACGCTCGAGGAGGTGCTCCACCTCGTCTCGCGCGGGTGGGAGTGGGCCCACCCCGCGGACCTTGGCTACCAGCCCGGCTCGCGCCTCACCGACGCCATGGACGCTGCGCGCGGGGGGCGCTTCCTGGAGATGCCGCGGACGTACCCGGAAGAGGCCTGGTACCACTACGGCGATTGGAGCTGCGACTACATGTGCATGGCGGCCGAGTACCTCTACTGGGCGATCACCTCCCACCTCGGCGGCCAGGACTACCCTGGCCGGGCCGAGGAGATCGCGATCGAGTGGGAGTGCCCGACGCCGGAGCTGCTCGCGGCCCGCGACCCGGCCGTCCTCGACCTCCTGACCGATCCGAGGCTCTCCCTGCCGAGGACCCTCCCGGACGGCGTCTACGCGCCCAGTCCCCGGCGTTGAGGGATTGCCTCCGAGGTGATCATGCCCGGTGCCGGCCCGATGGAGACCGGTCACCCGTGAGCGACACCGGACCGGTCGTCAGAGCGTCTTGAGGTACTCGAGCAGAGCCCGGCGCTCCTCGGCGTCGAGACCGCTGCCGAAGTCGTGGCCCTGGGCGCTCATGCCGCGGCGCTCGGAGTCGTGGAGGCGGGGGTCTTCGCTGCGCTCCTCGGGGGGGAGGAAGATCGCGACGAGGCCCACGCGGTCCTGGTCGTAGGCCCCGGGCTCGAAGGTCCAGAGGTGGGCGCCCGCCTCGATGCGGGCGGCGCGGGTGTCGTAGTCGAGCAGGTCCTCGAGAGTGGGGACCGAGCCGTTGTGCAGGTACGGAGCCGTGGCCCAGATGCCGAGGAGGGGCGGGGCGACGTAGCCGAGGTCGGCCTCTGCGTCGGGGACGACCTCGATCGCGCCGTCGAAGGTGAGGAAGCCCTCCAGGCGATCGCGGAAGGTCCGGTCGAGGGCCGTGGGTCCTACGGTGTCGCACACCTTGTTGATGGTCTCCAACAGGCCAGCACCGCACACGACCGGGACGCTCGGCATCAACCAGGTGTGCGGCTCCGCAGGCTCAGCGGTTGGTGATCGCCAGCGTCCAGGTGTTGAGTGCCGTTGCGTGC
>WTJQ01000476.1 GCA_011524785.1 Planctomycetota bacterium
GGCACGCCCCGCGGCGATGGCGGCGTCGATGCGCGTGGTCATGCCTCGCCTCCGTGTCCGAGCCGGGGGAGCACCGAGGCCAGGTCCTTGTCGCCCCTGCCCGAGAGGCCGATCAGCACGCGCCGCCCGGCCAGCCGCTCGCGCTCGCGCACCACCCACCCCAGGGCGTGGGAGGACTCGAGCGCCGGGAGGATGCCCTCCATGCAGGCCAGGAGCCGGAAGCCCTCGAGCGCCTCGTCGTCGGACGCGCGCTCGTAGGTCGCCCTGCCGGTCGCCGCGAGGTGCGCGTGCTCGGGCCCCACGGCGGGGTAGTCGAGGCCCGCGCTGATCGAGTGCGTGCCCTCGACCTGGCCGTCGTCGTCGGCGAGGACCAGGGTCCGACAGCCGTGGAGGATCCCCTCTCGGCCTCCGACCCAGCGGGCAGCGTGCTGCCCCGGGCCATCGCCGAGGCCACCGGCCTCGACCCCGACGAGCTCGACCTCTGCGTCGGGCACGAACTTGCGGAAGAGCCCGATCGCGTTGGAGCCGCCGCCCACGCAGGCGACCACGGCATCCGGCACGCCGCCCGCGCGCGCGCGCCACTGGGCCTTCGCCTCCGCCCCGATCACCTCGTGGCAGGAGCCCACGATCGTCGGGAAGGGGTGCGGTCCGAGGGCCGAGCCGAGCAGGTAGTGGGCCTCGGGGTCCCCGACCCACGCGCGCATGGCCTCGTTGACCGCGTCCTTGAGGGTCCGCTGGCCGCTCTCCACCGGCACGACGCGGGCCCCGAGCAGGCGCATGCGCTCGACGTTCGGGCGCTGGCGCTCCACGTCGAGCGCCCCCATGTACACCACGCACTCGAGGCCGAGCAGCGCGCAGACCGTGGCCGTCGCGACGCCGTGCTGGCCCGCACCCGTCTCGGCGAGGATGCGCGTCTTGCCCATGCGCTGAGCCAGCAGCGCCTGGCCGATGGCGTTGTTCAGCTTGTGCGCCCCGGTGTGGAGGAGGTCCTCCCGCTTGAGCCACAGCTCCACCCCCAGCTCCTCGCTCAGGCGGCGCGCCTCGAAGAGCGGCGTCGGGCGCCCGGCGAACTCCCCGAGCAGCTGCGCGAAGCGCGCCTCGAAGGCGGGGTCCTCGCCGGCCGCCACGAAGGCCGCCTCCAGCTCCACGAGGTTGGCCATCAGGGTCTCGGGGGCGTAGCAGCCCCCGAACGGGCCGAACCGGGTCGGCAGCTGGAACGTGCTCATGCGTCGGCCTCCATCCCCACCAGGGCTCCGCGGGCTGCATCGACGAAGGCGCGCACGAGCTCCATGTCCTTCTGTCCGGGCGCGCGCTCCAGGCCGGAGGACGCGTCGGCCCCCGCGGCTCCGGCAGCACGCACGGCGCCGGCCACCGAGTCGGGAGCCAGCCCGCCAGCGAGGAGGCACCGCGCACGAGCGCAGAGGTCCCGCGCCAGGGCAGGATCGACCGCGCGGCCGGTCCCGCCGGCGGCGCTGGGGTGGTCGAGCACGAACGCGCTCGCGATGCCGGACCAGGCCTCCAGCTCGGCAGCGCCCCTCTCGTCCACGCCCACCCGACGCAGGACGCGCGCGGGGAACTCCTGGAAGGCCGCCGGGTCCTCGTCCCCGCACAGCTGCACGGCTCCGATGCCGAGCTCGCGGCAGCGCTCCGCCAGGTGCGCCGGGTCGGGGTCGACCGTCACGACGACCGCTCGCTCCCCGCAGCCGGTCGACGCGAGCAGCGTGCCGATCGCGTCCCAGGTGAGGTGCCGCGGGGACGGCTCGTGGTGGACGAGTCCCACCAGGTCGGCGCCCGCCTCGAGGGTGTCCTGGATCTCGTCGGCGGTCCGCAGGCCGCACACCTTGATCGTCATCGCAGGGCCTCCCCCCACTCGCGCAGGGTGCGGGCAGGGTCCTCGGCCCGCATCAGGGCCGTCCCCACCAGCGCGGCGTCGGCCCCGGCGGCGCGCACGCGCTTGAGGTCCTCGACGCCGTGCAGGCCCGACTCGGCCACGCGCAGGATCCCCGCCGGGATCCGGGGCAGGAGGGTCTCGACGGTGGCCAGGTCGATCGAGAAGTCCCGCAGGTCGCGGGCGTTGACGCCGATCGCGTCCGGCTCCAGGGCGAGCGCGCGCTCCAGCTCCTCCTCGTCGTGCACCTCGACCAGGGCGAACAGGCCCTTCTCCCGGGCGCAGACCGCGAGGTCCCGCAGGAGGCCGTCGTCGAGGCACGCGCAGATCAGCAGCACCGCATCCGCGCCCATGCCCACGCTCTCCTCCACCATGTCCAGGGAGAGGGTGAAGTCCTTGCGGAGCCGCGGCAGCCCGCAGGCCGCGACGGCAGCCAGGTCGGCGGGCTCGCCGCCGAAGTGGTCCTGCTCGGTCAGGATCGAGAGGGCCGCCGCGCCGCCCCGCTTGTAGGCGTGCGCGCGCTCCCCGAGGTCGGGCTCGCCCGACAGCTCGCCGGTGGACGGCGCCTTGCGCTTGCACTCGGCCAGGAAGGCGAGCGCCGAGCCGCCCAGGGCCTCCTGGAAGCGCACGCGCCCCTGGCAGGGGCCCGTGGCCCGCGCCGGTCCACGCGCCGCGGCCCGCGCGGCCACGGCCTCCAGGATCGGGTCCAGGCGAGTGCCCGTCCTCCGCACGCCACTGGGGAGGCTCATGCGGCCAGCGCCTCCGTCAGCGCGGCCCACTGGGCCAGGCGATCCCGGGCGGCTCCCGAGTCCACCGCCTCGGCGGCCCGCTGGACGCCGTCGAGGGCGTCGTGCGCGATACCGGCCAGGACGAGGGCCGCCGCGGCGTTGTACAGCAGGGCGTCCCGCAGGGGTCCGCCGTCGCCGTCGAGCAGGCGGCGGAGGAGACCCGCGTTGTGGTCGGCATCGCCACCCTCGAGGGCTGCGACGGGCGCGCCGTCGAGGCCCAGGGTGCGGCCGTCGAGAGCGAAGCTGCCCAGGTCCCCCGCGAAGGAGGCGGCGTTCTCCCCCTCGAGCGTGAGCTCGTCCGCGCCGCCCGCGCCGTGCACGACCATGGCGCGCTTGGTGCCGAGCTCCTCGAGGATCGCCGCGACCTCCTCCCGCCGGGTCGGATCCGCGACGCCGATCAGCTGACGCTGAACGCCGCCCGGGTTGCAGAGGGGCCCGAGGAGGTTGAACGCGGTCCGGATCCCGAGCGCGCGACGGACCGGACCCGCGTGCTTCATGGCGGGGTGGTAGAGGGGCGCATGCAGGTAGGTGATGCCCACCTGCTCGAGGACCTCGCGGGCCGCCTCCGGGGTGAGCTCGATGCGCACGCCCACCGCCTCCAGCAGGTCGGCCGAGCCCGAGCGGCTGGTCGCCGCGCGGTTGCCGTGCTTCACGACCCGCGCCCCGGCAGCGGCCGCCACGAGGGCGGCGGCCGTCGAGAGGTTGAAGGTCCCCAGGCCGTCGCCGCCGGTGCCGCAGGTGTCGATGGCGTCCGGGCAGCCGTGCTCGAAGGGAACCATGTGGGTCCGCATGGCCCGGGCCGCTCCGGTCAGCTCCGCGACGGTCTCGCGCCGCGTCGCCAGCGCGCTGAGCAGGCCGGCCAGCACCAGGGGCTCGACCTCGCCACGCAGCACGGCGCCGAACACCTCGGCGGACTGCTCCGCCTCGAGGTGCGCGCCGCCCTGGACCGCGCGGAGGGCCTCGACCGCGTTCACAGGCTGCTCCCGGGCGCGCGCGCGGAGACCGGCTCCCCGGCGGCCGCCAGGAAGTTCGCGAGCAGGCGCGTCCCCAGCGGGGTCAGGATGGACTCGGGGTGGAACTGGACGCCGAAGCGCGGGCCCCGCGTGTCCTCGACCCCCATCACGTGGCCCTCCTCGGTCCAGGCCGAGAGGCGCAGATGAGCAGGCAGCGAGGTGCGCTCGGCGACCAGCGAGTGGTAGCGCGCGCAGGGGAAGGGGCTCTTGATCCCGCGGAACAGGGCGCCGCCGCCGTGGTGCACGAGGCTGGTCTTGCCGTGCATGGGCGCCGGGTCCACCAGCAGTCGCCCGCCCTCGGCCTCGACCAGGGCCTGGTGCCCCAGGCACACGCCGAGCAGCGGCGTGCTCACCGGGAGACGCTGCAGGAGCTCCGGGAGGATCCCCGCGGTCTCCGGCCGGCCGGGACCCGGCGACAGCACGAAGGCCGATGCCCCCATCGAGAGCGCCTCGTCCGCCGTGAGCGCGTCGTTGCGGCGCACGACCACCTCGGCCCCGAGACCCGCCAGGGCCTGGTAGAGGTTGAAGGTGAACGAGTCGTAGTTGTCGAGCAGGAGGATCATCGGCTCACGCTCCCGGCGGCCTCGGACCGCGGCTGGAAGGCCGGCTCGGAGGCCATCTGCACGGCCTCGGCCAGGGCCCGCGCCTTGTGCAGGGTCTCGGCGTGCTCGAGCTCGGGGACGGAGTCCCAGACGATGCCCGCGCCCGCCTGCCAGTGGACCCGGTCCCCGTGCACGACGAGGGTCCGGATGGTGATCGCCAGCTCGGCCGCGCCTGAGCCGTCGAAGTACCCGAAGGCTCCTGCATAGGGGCCGCGCGCCCGGCCCTCGAGGCGGCTGACCAGCTCGAGCGCGCGGACCTTGGGAGCGCCGGAGACGGTGCCCGCCGGGAAGCAGGCCGCGGCGAGGTCCAGCGCGTCACGCCCCGCGCCCAGGCGGGACTCCACGCGGGTCACGAGGTGCTGCACGCGGGGGAACTTCTCGAGCACCGCGTGCTCGCAGACCCGCACCGAGCCGACCTTGGCAACGCGCCCGAGGTCGTTGCGTGCGAGGTCGACGAGCATGTCGTGCTCGGCCCGCTCCTTGGGGTCGGAGAGCAGCTCCTGCCCCAGGATCGCGTCCTCCTCGGGCGTCGCACCGCGGGCCCGGGTCCCCGCGATGGGGACGGCCTGGCAGACGCCGTCCCGCACCGACACGAGCCGCTCGGGCGACGAGCCGATCAGCGTGATGCCGCCGGACTGGTGGAAGAACATGTGCGGCGCCGGGTTCACGAGGCGCAGCACGCGGTAGAGGGTGAAGGGATCCCCGCTGAAGCGCTGGTGGAAGCCCTGGCTCAGGACCGCCTGGAAGACCTCGCCCTGGCCAATGGCGCCCTGCAGCTCCTTCACCGCCGCCAGGTAGTCGGCCTCGGACGTCGTCCGCGTGGGCTCGTCCTCGAGCAGCTGGAAGCCCTTGAACTCGCCGGGATCGGTGTGGAGGTCCGCGGCCAGCGCCGCGAGGCGCTCCTCGGCGGCGGCGCGGTCGGCGGCCCCTCCCGCACACGAGGTGATCAGGTAGAGGCGCTGGGTCGCGTGGTCGAACGCCACGACGTCCCGGTAGAGATCGAAGCACGCGTCCGGCGCCTCGAAGGCGTCCTCGCTCGGGCGCGGGACCCGCGGCTCCAGCTCGCAGATCCACTCGTGCCCCATGAAGCCGATCCACCCGCCCACGAGCGGCGGCAGGCCGGGCGGGGCCTGGGGCACGGCCTCGTCCGAGAGGGCGCGCCGGAGCGCCTCCTGGGCGGAGCCCTCGCGCACCTCGGTCTCCCCGTCGCGCGTGAGCTCGATGCGCCCCTCGCGGACCTCCAGGTGCGCGCGCGGATCGACCGCCACGAACGAGTAGCGGGCGAGGCGCATCACGCCCTCGACCGACTCCAGCAGGGTGCCCTCGTGGCCGCTCGCGCGGAGCGCGCGGAAGGCCTGGACGGGCGTGAGGAGGTCGGCCGGGAGGACCCACCAGGCCAGGCGGTGCTGGTC
>WTJQ01000335.1 GCA_011524785.1 Planctomycetota bacterium
CGGCGGCCGCCCGCTGCCCCTCGAGGGCTGGCACTGGTCGATCAGCCACGACGCCCACCTGACGGTCGGGGGGCTCGCCCGGGTCCCCCTGGGCGTCGACACCGAGCGCATCCAGGAGCGACGCCTAGCCCTCGCCGAGCGCGTCCTCGATGCGGACGAGCGCGCCCTGCTGGACGGCCTCGAGGCGAGCCTCGCGTTCACCCGGACCTGGTGCGCCAAGGAGGCGGTCCTGAAGGCGCGGGGCATCGGCATGGCGGGGCTGTCGCGCTGCCGTGTGCAGCGCCTCGAGGACGAGGGACCGCACCTCTGCCTGCACCTCCGGCTGGACGGCGAGGACTGGCGCGTCGAGCAGGTGCGCGTGGACGACAGCGTGGTGGCGGTGACGGCGCCCGGACCTGCCTGGCGGCTCGCCTGGGCCGAGACCGAGGTGGGGCCGCTGCCGCTCAGGCCCTAGGATCGGGCGCATGCAGCCGCATGCCCTCCTCCCTGGCGGACTCCTCGCCCTCTCGCTCCTCGCCTGCTCGACCCCGGGGCCCTCGAAGGGCGAGCCCAAGCCGTCCGGCGAGCGCCCGCCCAACATCGTGTTCTTCCTGGCCGACGACCTCGGCTACGGCGAGGTGGGCGCCTTCGGCTCGGAGCTGATCCCGACCCCGCACATCGACTCGATCGCCGCGGGCGGCATGCGCCTCACGCAGCACTACTCGGGCAGCCCGGTCTGCGCCTCCAGCCGCTGCGTCCTCCTCACGGGCCTGCACACCGGGCACTGCGAGGTGCGCAACAACTGGGAGAACGGCGGCTGGGGCGAGGGCGAGCCCGAGGGCCAGTGGCCCCTGGCCGCCGGCACGGCGACCCTGGCGCGGCAGCTGAAGGACGCGGGCTACGCCACCGGGGCCGTGGGGAAGTGGGGCCTCGGCGGGCCCGGGACCACGGGCGCGCCGGAGAACCAGGGCTTCGACTTCTTCTGTGGCTACCTGTGCCAGCGCATCGCGCACAACCACTACCCCACGCACCTGTGGCGCAACGGAGAGCGGCTGCCGCTCGGCGACAACCCCTGGTACGACTCCCACCAACGGCTCGCCGAGCCCCTGGAGACGGAGGAGGAGTACTACGCCCGCTACGACGCCGGGGTCTACGCCCACGACGTCATGAAGGAGGAGGCCCTCACCTTCCTGCGCGAGCACGCGGACGAGCCCTTCTTCCTCTACTACGCCTCGCCGATCCCCCACGCCTCGCTGCAGGTGCCGCCCGAGTGGCTGGAGCCGTTCCCGCGCGAGTGGGACGAGGCGCCCTACCTCGGCACCAAGGGCTACCTCCCCCACCCGCGTCCGCGCGCGGCCTACGCAGCCATGGTCGCCCACCTCGACGCGGAGGTCGGCGCGGTCCTCGACACGCTCGAGGAGCTCGGCGTCGCCGACGACACGCTCGTCGTGTTCACGAGCGACAACGGCCCCACCTTCAACGGCGGGACGGACTCCACCTTCTTCGCGAGCGCGGCGGGCATGCGCGGGCTGAAGTGCTCGGTCCACGAGGGAGGCATCAAGGTGCCGACGGTCGCCTCTTGGCCGGGCCGGATCACTGCCGGGAGCTCCTCCTCCTTCGCGAGCGCGTTCGAGGACTGGCTGCCGACGCTGCTCGACGTGGCGGGGGCGCAGCCGCGCGGCGCCACCGACGGCGTCAGCCTCGTCCCGACGCTGACCGGGAGGGGGCAGCAGGTGCCCCACGACCACCTCTACTGGGAGTACGCCGGCCAGCAGGCCGTGCGCCAGGGACGGTGGAAGGCCGTGCGCACGCGCCTGCGCAAGGGGGACCTCACGACGCTCCTCTTCGACCTGGAGAGCGACCCGAACGAGAAGCGCAACGTCGCGAAGGACGAGCCCGAGGTCCTGGCCCGCATGGAGGCGCTCTTCCTCGCGGCCCGCACGCCCTCGGAGCAGTTCCCGCTGCCCGCCATCGACACCCCCATCGAGGCGGGGGGCTAACGCGAGGCCGGGCTCGACGAGCCCCGGCTAGCGGCTCGCCTGGGGCGGCCCGAGAGGCCGCACCTCGGTGCCCGTGGCCCCCGTGAGCCGATCGCCCAGCGCGCGCCGCAGAGCGGTCGCTCCCTCCTGGAGGCGCGCCACCACCTCCGGGTGCTCGGCAGCGACGTCGACGGACTCCTACGGATCGGCCTGCAGGTCGTACAGAGCGAGCGGCTGGTCGACCCCGTAGTCGTACCGGGAGGGGATGCCGCCGAGTCCGCCTGCACGCTCACCGAGGCTGCGGTACCGGTGCGGGAGGTGCAGCTTCCAGCGCCCGCTGAGCACGGCCTCCAGATCCCCTGCGTGGTACCACAGCCCGTACAGCTCCTGCGGGGAGCCAGCCCCCTCGACCCCGAGCCAGAGATCGAGGGCGCTCGCGCCGTCGATCGGCAGCCGGGGCAGCGGCGCCTCCACGAGCTCCGCCAGCGTGGGCAGCACGTCGATCGTCATCAGCGGTTCGTCCACCACGCGTCCGGCCGGGACCGCGCGCGGATAGCGGAGCAGCGCGGGGACCCGGACGCCGCCCTCGAAGGTCGTGCCCTTGCCCTCCCGAAGTCCGCCAGTCCCTCCCGCGTGGTCCCCGTAGCTGAGCCAGGGCCCGTTGTCGCTGGTGAAGAGCACCACGGTGTCGTCCGCGACGCCCGTTCGGTCGAGGGCCGCGAGGACCTCCCCCACGCTCCAGTCGAGCTCGCGCACGGTGTCCGCGTACGCCGTGGGTCCCTCGCCCGCGAAGCCGAGCGAGGCGAAGATCGGTACGTGCGGCATCGGGTGCGCCAGGTACAGGAAGAAGGGTCGTCCCTCGCTCGCCTCACGCTCCACGAACTCGACCGCGCGCTCGGTCACCGAGCGGGTCAGCGTCGTCTGGTCCGGGTCCAGGTCGAGGACCGTATCGCCGAGCATCAGAGGCAGCGGCGCCCAGGCCCCGGGCGACTCCGGATGGAAGCGCCACATGTCGTTGGAGTACGGCAGGCCAAACCACTCGTCGAAGCCGTGCCGCGTGGGGAGCGACTCGGGGTGGTGACCGAGGTGCCACTTCCCGAACAGGGCGGTCGCGTAGCCCCGTGCCTGCAGCAGCTCCCCGAGGGTGGTCTCGTCGGGGTGGAGTCCACGCTTGGAGCCCGGCCCGAGGGCGCCCGCGATCGAGAGGCGGTTGGCGTAGCAGCCGGTCAGGAGGGAGGCCCGCGAGGCCGAGCAGACCGGCTGGCTGACGTAGAAGCGCGTGAAGCGCGTGCCCTCCTCCGCGAGAGCGTCGAGGTGCGGCGTCCGCCAGCGGGTCTCGCCGTAGCACGACAGGTCGCCCCATCCGAGGTCGTCCGCGAAGATCACGACCACGTTGGGCGGCTGCCCGGTGTCGCAGCGCAGGGCCTCCTCGCGCGCCCGCTCACCGCCCGGAGTCGTGCACCCGGCAGCGAGCAGGAGGCCAAGAGCCAGCGCGCACCTCATCGCGTCGCCCCCAGGACCTCGAGCACGCCCCGCGCGGGCTGGGGGGCCGCGTCCCCGACGCGGCGCACGGGTCCCTGCGCACCGCGACGCTCCAGCTCCTCCGCCAGGACGCGTGCGAGACGCGCCACGTCCTCCGGCCGCTCGGCCGCGAGGTCCTGCTCCTCTCCCGGATCGGCCACCACGTCGTACAGCTCGAGGCGCTCGTCGCCCTGCAGGAAGAGGAGCTTGAGGTCCCCGCTGCGCACCGCGCTGTAGGGCTGGATGCCCGGCCCGTGCACGCCCCAGAAGTGCGGCATGTGCCAGACCAGCGGACGCTCGTCCTGGGGCTCCCCCCGCAGCAGGGGCTCGAGGTCGCGGCCGTCGATCGCGTGGTCCGCGGGCGCCTCGAGCCCGGCCGCCGCGAGGATCGTGGGGTAGAGGTCGTGGCTGATGACGGGCTCGTCGTGGACGGCTCCCGCGGTCGTCACGCCGGGCCAGCGAACCACCCACGGGACCCGCACCCCTCCCTCGTAGGAGGAGCCCTTCCCCGAACGCAGGGGTCGGTTGTGGGTGTGTGCAGGGCCGCCGCGCGCGTGGGCCGACAGGCCGCCGTTGTCGGAGGTGTAGACGAAGAGCGTGTCGTCGAGCATGCCCTCCTGCTCCAGCGTCGAGAGGAGCGCGCCGAGCGCATGGTCGACCGTCTCGACCATCGTCGCGTAGGCCGCCTCCTTGGGGTCCAGGTCGGGGTAGTTCGCCAGGTACTTCGCGTTCGCCATGATCGGCGCGTGCACGGCGTAGGGCGCGAACGAGAGGAACACGCGCTTGCCGGCGCGAGCCGCCTCGCGCACCTCGCGGCAGGCCTCGACCGCGAGGGCCTCGGTCAGGTAGACGTCGTGGTCGTGGTAGTCCTCCAGGCCGGGGACGTCCCACACGCTGGCGCCGGGCTCGCCACGGCGGCCCTTCGCACGGAACTGGTGCAGCCCGAGGAAGGAGCCCGGGCCTCCGGGCGCGTGTCCCGCGACGTTGACCTGGAAGCCCAGGGCGCGAGGATCCTCCCCCGGGGACCCGATCCCCCCGAGGTGCGCCTTGCCCACGTGGATCGTCCAGAAGCCGGCCTGGGAGAGGAGGCGCGCCAGCGTCGGGTCCGCCGGGGCCAGCCCCTCCGTCCTCCAGGCGGGCGCCACCAGGCGCTCCCCCTCGCCGCGCTTCCAGGCGGTGGTCTGGTCCCGATCGGCGTACAGGGTCCAGTAGGTGATGTGGGAGCGCGCCGGCGACTGGCCGGTGTGGATGGCGGTGCGGGTGGGCGTGCAGACCGGGGCCGAGGCGTAGCCGTGCCGCAGGACCGCGCCCTCGGCCGCCAGGCGCTCGAGGTGCGGCGTCCGGTAGCGCTCGTTGAAGGGCGTGCGCTCCGTGTGGAAGGGCAGCGAGGCGTCCTGCCAGCCGAGGTCGTCGACCAGGAAGAGGACCACGTGCTTGGCCCCGGCCCTCACCTTCGAGGACGGCTCCGCGAGGTCCCCGGCGGCCCCATCGGCAGCCAGGGCGAGAGGAGCGGCCAGGAGCAGGAGGAGTCCGGGGAGGAGCGGGAGCGCGGGCATGTCCGCAACCCTAGCGCGTCCGAGCCAGAGGCCCCAGCGGCGGCGGGGCAGGGGCCGCTATGCTCTCGGTCCCGCGCGGGCCAGCAGCCCGCGCCGCACCCCGATCGCAGCTCCTCAGCATGCCCCTCGAATACGTCGGCAAGGAGGGCGACCAGGTCGCCCGCATCCGCCCTCAGACCCCGCTCGAGAACGCCCAGGACGAGGCCCGCGTCTTCGGCGGCGGCCTCGGCGACCTGTGGCCCTTCGAGGCCCGCTTCCTGGAGCTCGACGGCGCCTTCCTCCACTACGTGGACGAGGGGCCCCGGGACGCCCCCGTCATCCTCTGCGTCCACGGCAACCCCACCTGGTCCTTCCAGTGGCGCGAGGTCATCACGCGCCTGCGCGGGACGCACCGCGTGATCGCGCTCGACCACATGGGCATGGGGCTCTCGGAGCGCCCCCACGACTGGGCCGACAGCCTCGTCGCCCATCAGGCCGCACTGGAGGCGCTGATCGACGCCCTCGAGCTCGACGACATCACCCTGGCGGTCCACGACTGGGGCGGCCCGATCGGTCTCGGCGTGGCGGCCCGCCGCCCGGAGCGCTTCCGGCGCTTCCTCATCACGAACACCTGCGTGTGGCCCGAGGCGCAGCTCCCGCTGGCCCTGGCCCTGGGACGCCTGCCGCTC
>WTJQ01000650.1 GCA_011524785.1 Planctomycetota bacterium
GGCGCTGCATGTTCGAGCCCATCAGCGCGCGGTTCGCGTCGTCGTGCTCGAGGAAGGGGATCAGGGCCGCCGAGACGCCGATGATCTGCTTCGGCGAGACGTCGACGTAGTCGAGCTCCTTGGGCGGGACCTCGACGTTGTCCCCGTCCTTGCGGGCGAGGACGCGGTCCTGCTTGATGTTGCCCTTCTCGTCGACGATCACGTCGGCGGGGGCCATCACCATGCCGAGCTCCTCGTCGGCGCGCAGGTAGCTGATCTCGTCGCTCACGCGCCCCTTGACCACCTTGCGGTAGGGGGTCGTGAGGAAGCCGTACGAGTCGAGCTTGCTGTAGAGCGCCAGGGACGAGATCAGGCCGATGTTCGCGCCCTCGGGCGTCTCGATCGGGCACAGGCGGCCGTAGTGCGAGAGGTGCACGTCGCGGACGTCGAAGCCCGCACGCTTCCGGTTGAGGCCTCCGGGGCCCAGGGCGGAGAGGCGGCGCTCGTGGGTCAGCTGGCTGAGCGGGTTGGCCTGGTCGACGACCTGGGACAGCTCCGAGCGGCCGAAGAAGTACTCGACGGCGCTGGAGAACGTCTTCGAGTTGATCAGCTCGCGCGGCTTGACCTTCTCACGCTCCTCCAGGTTCATGCGCTCCTGGGCGGTGCGGCGCAGCTTCAGGAGGCCCTTGCGGAACTCCTCGCCAGCCAGCTCGGCGATCGTGCGGACCCGACGGTTGCCGAGGTTGTCGATGTCATCGACCTCACCGCGGTCGTTGCGCAGATCGATGAGGTACTTGACCGAGTTGAGGATGTCCTGGGGCTGCAGGACCTGGATGTGCTCCGGGATGTCCTGGTCGAACTTCCGGTTGAGGCGGAAGCGGCCGACGCGCCCGAGGCGGTAGCGCTGCGGGTCGTAGAACTTCTCGTGGAAGAGCTCGCGGGCCTTCTCCAGCTGCGGCGGGTTGCCGGGGCGGAGGCGCGAGTAGATCTTGAGGAGGGCGTCCTCGTGGCTCCGGACGCCGGAGTCCTCGTGCATGCTGTTGAGGATCAGCATGTCGATGTCGGAGACGTCCGCGTCGATGACCTCCACCTCGGCGAGGTCGCTCGCGGCGATCTCGAGGGCGGCGGTCTCCGGGATCGGCATGCCCGAGGGCACGAGGACCTCGCCGGTCTTGAGGACGATGATGTCCCCCACCGCGATGCGGTCGGTGATCTTCTTCGCGTAGGCGTTCTGTGTGGTCGACTTGGTCTTCTTGACGACCTTGGTCGGGTAGAAGCGCCGCAGCAGGGCCTGGTCGGTCCCCAGCTCCTCGTCCAGGGCCCGCAGGAAGGTCACGGCCGAGAACTTGCCGGACTGGTCGATGCGGACCTGGAGGCCGTCCTTCTTGGTGACGTTCAGCTCGATCCAGCTACCGCGCTCGGGGATGATCCAGCACGAGTGCAGCGGACGATCCGCCGTCGAGGTGTCCATCAGGAAGTCGACGCCGGGCGAGCGGTGGAGCTGGCTGACGATGACCCGCTCCGAGCCGTTCACGATGAACTCGCCTCCCCCCATCATGATGGGGATCTCACCGAGGTAGACCTCCTCCTCGATCGGCTCGGGCTTGACGAGGCGCAGGCGGACCCGGAAGGGGTAGCCGTACGACATGCGCAGCTTGCGGCACTCGTCGATGTTGTAGCGCGGCCTCCCCAGCTCGTAGCCGATGTACTCGAGGCACATCGTCTTGTCGTACGAGTAGATGGGGAACACCTCGTGGAGCAGCGCCTCGAGACCCTCCATCGGGCGGGAGCCCGGGGGGGTGTCGGCGCCCAGGAAGGCCTCGTAGGCCTCGGTCTGGATCTCCGTGAGGTTCGGGAGGGACTCGATTTCCTGGACGCGCCCGAAGGTCCGAACGGGGACGTCGGGGGCGACCATGCGGCCGGGGTTCTGGGTCATGGAATCTCGTCTCCGGGCGGCTGGGCGGGAGGTCCTGCCGCTCTGGGGGGTGAGGAGGGCGCTGCGAACGGACGACGGTCAGGCCTGGAGGGCCTGATCGAGGTCCGAGGGGAGCGGGCACCCGAGCAGCAGCGGGTACCCACGATCCGACCGTGCGCGCCGGGGGGAGCGCGTCACGGTCTCGAGAGAGGGGAGCAGGACAGCGCGCGAGACGCCCAAACACGAAGCCACCCCGCCGGACCCTGCGTGAGTTCGCAGGGCACGGGGGACGAGGGGGTTCGTCGAGTGGGGGTTCGCGGGGCCGTTGTGCAAGGTCGAGGAGAGGTTCCACCCCGCCCTGTGGCGGGCGGGGTGCGGGGTGCAACACCCAGGTGCGCCGGCGAGCCGTCGCTCCTGGGTGCGGAACTCAGTCGACCTTGACGGTGGCGCCAGCGGCCTCGAGCTTGCCCTTGATCTCCTCGGCCTCCTCCTTGGAGGCGCCTTCCTTGACGGGCTTGGGAGCGTTGTCGACGACTTCCTTCGCCTCCTTGAGACCCAGGCCGGTGATGGCGCGGACCTCCTTGATGACGGCGATCTTGTTGCCGCCGGCGCTCTCGAGGATGACGTCGAAGGCCGTCTTCTCCTCGGCCTCGGCACCGCCGCCGCCCGCTCCGGGGGCGGCGACCGCGACGGCGGCGGGAGCAGCGGCGCTGACGCCCCACTCGTCCTCGAGGAACTTGACGAGCTGGGAGGCCTGCATGAGGGTGAGGCCGCTGAGCTGATCAGCGATCGTCTTGAGCTCGGCGTCGAGCTCGACCGTGGTGGTCTCTTCGGACATGGCTATGGGTCTCCTGGTGGAGGGGTGTTGGTGTTCTCGGTTGGTGGGGTCCGGCGGCCTCTCCGCCGGCGATCGGGTGGGGATCGGCGAGGCGTGAGCCCCGCCGAGGACGGCTCACTCGCCGCCATCCTCCTTGTCGGCCTTGGCCTGGATGACCCGGGCGACGGACGAGGGAACGGCGTTGAGGATCGTGGCCAGGCCGCGCGCGGGGCCGGAGATGACCCCCAGCAGCATGGCGTTGACGGTGTCGCGGTCAGGCAGGTCGGCGAGGGCCGAAGCCTCGGCCGCCCCCATCACCTGGCCCTCGAAGTAGGCCGCCTTGAGGCCGAGCTTGCCGTCGGCGCGGAGGGCCTTGTACTCCTTGTCGGTGAGCACCTTGGCGGCTCCGATGAGCCCCTCGGCGTCGGCCGCGACCATGGCGGTGTTGCCCTTCAGTGCAGCCGAGTCGAGCTCGACGCCCTGCTCGGCGAGCAGGCGCCGCACCAGGGTGTTGCGCACCATGTGGACGCTCACGCCACGCTCGGCGAGGGCTCCACGGATCGCCTCGTTCTCGGGCATGGAGAGGCCGTTGAAGCTGAAGAACAGCAGGCCCTCGGAGCCCCCGAGCAGGTCCGCCAGCTCGGCGGTCACCATGCGGTTGATGATGTTCGGCACGATCAGTCTCCGTACTCGATCTGCGCGCCCGGACCCATCGTGGTCGAGACGCTGACCTTGCGAACGAACACGCCCTTGACCGCCGCCGGTCGCATGCCGGTCAGGTGATCCATGAACGCGGTGAGGTTGGCCACCAGGTCCTCGGTCGCGAACGACCGCTTGCCCAGGGGCGCGTGCACGTTGCCGCCGGCATCCGTGCGGAACTCGACCTTACCGGCCTTGAAGTCGTTGACCGCCTTGGCCACGTCGGGCGTCACGGTGCCCGACTTGGGCGAGGGCATCTTGCCCTGGGGGCCGAGAACGCGACCGAGCCGGCCGACGTGCTTCATCATGTCGGGGCTGGCGATCACGACGTCGAAGTCGAGCCAGCCGCCCTCGATCTTCGCGGCCAGCTCGTCGGAGCCGACCTCGTCGGCGCCAGCGGCCTTGGCCGCGTCGGCCTTGTCCCCCTCCGCGAACACGACGACCTTCACCGTCTTGCCGAGGCCCTTGGGCAGGGACACCGCGCCGCGGACCAGCTGGTCGGACTTGCGGGGGTCGATGCCCAGGCGGACGGCGATCTCCACCGTCTCGTCGAACTTGGGTGCCGGCAGGCTCTTCAGCAGGGTGAAGGCCTCCTCAGCGGAGTAGTCCTTCCCGCGCTCCACCATCGTGGTGGCCTGGGCGTATCGCTTGCTGCGCTTCTGCATGTCAGCCTTCCACCTCGATCCCGGAGGAGCGCGCGGTGCCCTCGATGATGCGGCACGCATGCTCGAGGTCCCGGGCGTTGAGGTCCTTCATCTTGATGTTCGCGATCTCCTCGACCTGGGCGCGGGACACCTTGCCCGCGACCTCCGTGCCGACCTCGCCGGCCCCCTTGTCGATCCCGGCGGCCTTCTTGAGGAGGACCGCGGCGGGCGGGGACTTGAGGATGAAGTCGAACGTGCGGTCCTTGTAGACGCTGATCTCGACGGGGATGATCATCCCCATCTGGTCGCGCGTGGCGTCGTTGAAGCGCTTGACGAACTCCGCGATGTTGACGCCGTGAGAGCCCAGGGCCGGGCCCACGGGCGGCGCCGGGGTCGCTTGCCCCGCGGGGCACTGCAGCTTGATCTTGCCGGTGACTTCTTTCGCCATCTCAGACGGCCTCCACTTCCCAGTACTTGAGGTCCACGGGCGTCGGACGGCCGAAGATGGTCACCACGACTCGCACGGTGCCCTTCTCGGGGTCCACTTCCTCCACAGCTCCATCGAAGCCGTCGAAGGGCCCAGTGTTGATCTTCACCATGTCCCCTTTGTTCAGGCCGATCGTGACCTGGGGGCGCGACTCCGAGTCCTGCATCCGCGAGAGGATCGCGGTCACTTCGGCCTCGGAGATGGACGTCGGCTCACCGCGACTGCCGAGGAAGTCGCGCAGTCCGTCGACCCCCCTCAGCGTGTTGCGGGCCTGAATGACGCGGGGGTCGTCGGCCTCCGCCAGGTCGGCCTGCACCATGAGGTAGCCCGGGTAGAGCTTCTTCTCGACGGTGCGCTTCTTCCCACCCTTCATGTCGGTGACGAGCTCGTAGGGCACCAGCACCTGGGGCACGACGTCCTCGACGCCGGCCACCTTCAGGCGCTGGGTCGCGTTGTCGCGGATGCGCTTCTCGCGCCCCGACTGACACCGCAGGAAGTACCACTTGAGGGCCATGATCTCGCTCTTGCTCCGGTCCGTCAGCCGATGAGGATGCGGCGAGCGACCTCGCCCAGGAACCAGTCCGCCCCGGCCAGGAAGGCCATGAGGAACACGACGGTGGCCATGACCACCAGGGAGCTGTCGACGGCCTCGTCGACCGTGGGCCAGGTCACCTTGCGGAGCTCCTGCTCGGTCTCGATGAGGAGGTCGGCGTTCTTCGGAGCCTGCTCCCAGCGGTGCAGGAGGAAGAGTCCCAGCCCGAGGACCAGGGCGCTGATCAGCAGCGCCGCGTTCGGCACCACACCCAGCACCGGCACGCGCTCGAGCCCGCCGAGGGGGGCCGCGAGGGAGCCGAACGTCTGCAGCGTCGCGTGCAGCGAGGTGCAGCCGTAGAACACGAGGATGGCGACCGTCCAGAAGACGGTCATGCGTGCCATGCGGCCCTGGTCTGCCTTGTAGGCCATGGGGTGTTCTCGGGGTGCGGGGTGAGGACGGACGGGGAGGGTCAGGAGAGGAGGAGCTCAGGAGCGGGCGGCGGCCCGTGGCTCAGAGCTTCTTCTCCTTGTGCACGGTGTGCTCGCGGCAGAACCGGCAGTACTTCTTCTTCTCGAGCTTGTAGGC
>WTJQ01000049.1 GCA_011524785.1 Planctomycetota bacterium
ATCAAGGGGTCGCGCTTCCTGGCGTGCCTGGCGCCGTGCGGGACCGAGGAGGAGGCCAAGGCGTTCCTGGCCAGCGTTCGGGAGCGCTTCCGGGACGCGCGGCACCACTGCTTCGCGTGGCGACTGGGGAGCGGGACGGCGGCCATCACCCGCAGCTCCGACGACGGGGAGCCGTCCGGCTCGGCGGGCCGGCCGATCCTGATGCAGCTCGAGGGGCACGAGGTGACCGACGTCGCGTGCGTGGTGGTGCGCTGGTTCGGGGGCGTGAAGCTCGGGGTCGGCGGTCTGGTGCGTGCCTATGGCGGCGCGGCTGGGAAGGCCCTCGACCGCGCTCCCCTCGTCACGCGGCCGATCACGGTCGAGCTGCGGCTGGCCTATCCCTGGGAGTGCTCCAGCGCCGTGCAGGCGGTGCTGCACGCGCACGGCCTGGACGCGGGGCAGGCCACCTTCGGGGCCGCCGTCGAGCAGCGCCTCGCGGTCCCGGTGAGCCAGGCCGACCGGATCGCCAGCGAGCTGCGCGAGCGCAGCGCCGGACGCGTCGCCGTGGAGCGCGGCTGATCCGGCGATTCGCGCGGAAAAGCCGCGATCTCCCCCGGGGAGGGGTCCGCGAGCGGCCTACGCTCGCCGGATGGAAACCCAGACCATCGGCGACGGGAAGGTCGTCACCATCCACTACACCCTCACGCTCGACAGCGGTGAGGTCGCCGACAGCTCGGCCGGCCGCGACCCCCTCGCCTACCTCCACGGCGCCCAGAACATCATCCCCGGGCTCGAGAGCCAGCTCGCAGGCAAGGCCCCCGGCGACAAGCTGGACGTCAAGGTCCAGCCCGAGGACGGGTACGGCCCCCGCAACGACGAGGCCGTCCAGAAGGTCCCCCGCTCGGCCTTCCCGGCGGACGTGGACCTGCAGGAGGGCCTGAGCTTCCAGGCCCAGGACCCGAACGGTCACCCCCTGATGGGCACCATCGCGGCCCTCGAGGACGACGAGGTCACCGTCGACTTCAACCACCCCCTCGCCGGGCAGACCCTCAACTTCGCGGTCGAGGTCATCGGCGTGCGCGAGCCCACCGCCGAGGAGGTCCAGCACGGCCACGTGCACGGGCCCGGCGGGCACCAGCACTGATCCAGACGCGCCACCCGCAAGGGTGCTCGAGACGAGGGCGACTCCACGGAGCCGCCCTCGTCTCGTTCCATCGGAGGATCTCCCGCGAGGGACCGCCCGAGGCCCCTCGGCCCCGCGCGTGCATCCGGGGAACGAGGACCGCCGAACACCCTGCCGATGGCCACGCAGCTCTCACCCGAGGTCCTCGACGCGCCGCGCCAGGGGCGTCACCTCCCGGACCCGCCCACGCTCCGCTCGGTGCTGGGTGACCTCCGGCTGCTGGTCTTCCCACGGCACTTCGGCTGAACGTTCTGCCGCCAGTGGGTGGCGGAGCTGCGCCGGGCGTGCAGCGAGAACGAGGGGCTCCCCCAGCCGGTGATCGTGCACCTCGGCACCGTCGAGGACGGCGACCGCTTCCTCGGCGACGCGTGGCCGGACGTGCAGTCGATCGCGGACGCCGACATGGACGTGCGCGCGGCGCTCGGGGTCTCGCGCGGGCGCGTGGGCCAGCTGCTGGGCCTGGCGTCGATGGCGGCCGGCCTGCGATCCGTGCGGGCGGGGCACAAGCAGACGCGCCCGGTCGGCGACCCCTGGATGATGCCGGGGGCCTTCCTGGCCCAGGGGGACCAGGTCCTGTGGTCCCACGAGTTCCGGCACGCAGGGGACCACCCCTCGACCGCGGCCCTGCTCGCCGCGGTGGCCACGCTCCGCGCCGAGCCTTCGGTCTGAGGCTGCTTCGGGCCCGGACCACCTCCCAGGGTTCTCCCCAGGGGTTCGGCTCGCCCGTTTCGAGTCCAATGGGCGCATGAACGAGAACACGCCCCGCGGGCTGCGCTGGACCATTCGCGGCCTGTCGATCCTCCTGTTCTTCCTCTTCGTGTGGCTCGAGGGGTTCGTGGTGGACGACCTCGGGTCCGTCGAGGGGCCCTCACGACAGCGGGTCATGTCCGGGAGCGTGCCCGAGGAGGTCGCAGCCCCCGCGCGCGAGGCGCGCCTGAAGGTCGACACGCTGACTCGGGAGATCGGGCGCCTCGAGCAGGTGAAGGCCAACCGCATCCAGACCCGGGAGTCGGCGAGCGCCACGCTCAACCAGATCCAGAGCTCGTACCAGTTCGAGGTGGAGCAGCAGCGGGCTCCCTCGGACGAGCTCGCGAAGGCCCTCGGCCAGGCGCAGGAGAGCTTCCTCGCGGCGAGTCGCGCCTACGAGGAGGCCAACCAGCGGATCGGCGAGCTGCAGGACGAGCTGGCCAGTGAGCAGGTCCGCCTGGAGTCCGCCGAGCGCCGGCTGCAGGTCGAGAAGGACCGCGTCGGACAGGAGAACATGGAGCTGTGGCGCGCGGCCGACGGGCGCCACCGCTTCCGGGTCGCGGCGAGCAAGCTGGCCTTCGTCGTCCCGGTGTTCCTGTTCGCGGCGTGGCTCACGGTCAGGCGCAAGGACTCGATCCTCGCACCGATCCACAAGGCCCTGCTCGTGGCCTCGTTCTGGTGGATCGGGGTCGTGATGTTCGAGCACTTCCCGCGCGAGTACTTCAAGTACATCGCGATCGGCGCCGCGATCCTGATCGTCCTGATGTTCCTCGTGCGCTCGCTCCGCAACGCGGCCCAGCCGCAGGAGGACGTCCTGCTCCGGCGGCGCCGCGAGGCCTACCAGGCGAGCCGCTGCCCCGAGTGCGCCTACCCGGTGCCGGCCGAGACAGGCGCAGCCATGGCGTGCGCCTCCTGCGGGGTGGAGCTCTTCGGCCCCTGCGCCGCGTGCTCCGAGATCCGCCACGTCCTGCTCCCCCACTGCCGGGCCTGCGGGGACGCCACGGACCGCTGGCGGGGGACCGGAGACGGCGAGGTGTTGGCCGAGGGCCAGCCCGGCTAGGCTCTCGCCCATGCGCATCGCGATCGCCGCCGCGGCCCTGCTGCCGCTCCTCTCCACCGCGGTCCTCGGCCAGTCCGAGGACGGGACCTCGACGCCCGCTGCCGCGGACTTGCAGGTCGCAGCAGCCCCGGAGTCCCAGGGTGCGGCAGCCCCGGAGTCCCAGGGTGTGGCAGGATCGGGGTCAGAGGGTGCTGCCGCCGCGGAGGCCGAGGAATCGGCGCCGCTCGACCTGGCCGCCGAGGCCAGCCGCGTCGCGGAGGATCCCGTGGGCTACCTCACCACCCTCGAGCAGCAGGTCGAGGCCTGGCTCGCGGCGAACGGGCTCGGGCTGCTGACCAAGGTCGTGGTCTTCATCGGACTGATGCTGCTCACGAAGCTCGTGGCCGGCATGGCCGAGGGCCTCATGCGCCGCGCGCTCCAGCGCTCGCGCATCAAGGTGTCGGACCTGCTCACGCGCTTCGCCGTCAACACGACCCGGCGCGTCGTCCTGTTCCTCGGCCTCCTGCTCGCCCTCGGCACGGTGGGCATCTCCATCGGCCCGTTCCTCGCAGGCTTCGGCGTGGTCGGCTTCGTGGTCGGCTTCGCGCTCCAGGAGACCATGGGCAACTTCGCCGCCGGCGTCATGATCCTGCTGTACCGGCCCTTCGACGTCGGGGACACCGTCAGCGCCGGAGGGGTCACGGGCAAGGTCGAGGACATGAGCCTGGTGAACACCACCTTCCTCACGCCCGACAACCAGACGATCCTCGTGCCCAACGGCAAGATCTGGGGCGACACGATCGTGAACGTCACCTCCAACGCCACGCGCCGCGTCGACCTGGTGGCATCGATCGCCTACGAGGACGACCTGGACGAGGCGGAGGCCATCCTCCGCAGGCTCTGCAGCGACCACCCCAAGGTGCTCGCCGAGCCCGAGCCCGTGGTCCGCATGGCGAGCCTCGGGGAGTCCTCGGTGGACTTCCAGGTGCGCCCCTGGGCCCGGACCGAGGACTACTGGGACGTCCACTTCGAGCTGCTGCGGTCGATCAAGGTGGCCTTCGACGCCGCCGGGATCTCGATCCCCTACCCCCAGCGCCAGGTCCACGTCACCCGGCTCGGCGAGGTCGACGCGGAGGAGCAGGCCGCGGCGGACGCCGGGGGCGCCTAGTGGCGATCATATAGATACCAGATTAACACTAATTGGGGCCGAGCGGCGCCATGAGATGCCGCGGAACCGGCACCCCTGGCCAGAGGGCAGCATTCGTCGATCTGGTCCATACAACTGAACTTGGGGTGCATCTGATACCCCTCCAAGGACCTACCGGCGCCAAGGAATTCCCCGTATTGTACTTGATCGTATAATACCGAACCTGCCATCCTCGCCCCCATGTTCATCGGGCGCACCCACGAACTGGAGGTCCTCGAGGAGCTGGCGGCCAGCGGTCGACCCGAGCTCTTCGTGCTCTACGGCCGTCGTCGAGTCGGCAAGACCGAGCTGCTCCAGCGCTTCTGCGAGGGCCGCCGGGCCGTCTACTTCCTGGCGGCTCAGGTGCGGGAGCGCGACAACCTCAAGGCCTTCCGCGACAGCCTGCGGGAGGCCCTCGACGACCCGCTCCTCGAGGGCATCGAGTTCCCGGACTGGCCGACGGCCCTGACCTATGCCGCGGACCGCGCGGGCGACGAGCGCCTGGTCATCGTCCTCGACGAGTTCCCCTACCTCTGCGAGAGCAGCAAGGGCCTGCCCAGCCAGCTGCAGCGCTTCTGGGACACGCGCGGCAAGCGCAGCAACCTGATGCTGGTCCTCTGCGGCAGCCAGGTGTCCTTCATGGAGAAGGAGGTCCTCGCGGAGCGCTCCCCCCTCTTCGGACGACGCACGGGCCAGCGACGGCTCGAGCCCGTGGAGCCGGCCTCCGCGCTCGCCTTCCTCCCGGGCTGGTCCGTCCAGGACGCCGCGACCGCCTACGGGATCCTCGGCGGCATGCCGGCCTACCTGCAGCGGTTCCGGGACGACCGCGACCTGGCCACCAACCTGCTCGCAGAGGTGCTGCGACCCGAGGGCTACCTGTTCGACGAGGTCGACTTCCTGCTGCGCAGCGAGCTGACGAGCCCGGCCACCTACGGCTCGATCCTCGGTGCCGTCGCCCGCAACCCCGGACGGCTCGGCGACATCGCAGGCGACGTGGGCATCGACTCCACCACCGCGAACAAGTACCTCAGCGTCCTGCGCGACATGCGCCTCGTGGAGCGGGAGATCCCCGTCACCGATCCCAACCCCCTGCGCTCGCGGCGCGGCGTGTACCGCATCGCCGATCGGTTCGTGGCCTTCCACTTCCGGCACGTGCAGCCCCATCGCTCGCTCATCCAGGCCGGGCGCGGTGAGCGCGTGCTCGAGGAGTCGGTGCAACCCGACCTCCCGCGCCTGCTCGACGAGGCGCGCGTGGACTTCGTGCTCGACCACCTCCGCCGCGAGGCCGCCGAGGTGCTGGGCACGGAGGTGACCGAGGTCGGGCGCCACTCCGGGACCTGGGTGCGCGCCGTGGGTCGGACCGCGGACGGCGGCTCGGTGGCCGCGATCGTGGTGCCGGACGGCGCTGCGCGAACCAGCACCGCCCCGCTCGAGCGCGAGCTCGCCAACCTGCGCGAGGTCTTCGGCTCCTGGCCCGAGAAGCTCGTCTACGGCCTCGCGGAGAGCCGCGAGCAGCCGCTGCGCGT
>WTJQ01000142.1 GCA_011524785.1 Planctomycetota bacterium
GGGCAGGGCTGCGTCGGGGAGGGGCACGAGCTGTCCGCTGGTCGCCTCGACGGCGCAGGGGATCAGGATCCGGCCGGCCTCGAGGCCGACGTAGGCGGTCTTGCCGTCCGGGGCGAAGCGCACGGCAGTGGGGTCCCCGGTGAGCAGGGTCGCGTGGGCCTCCCAGCCCAGCTCGCCGTTGCTGAACGGGAGGGTCTGCACGGTGTTGCCAGCGCTCAGGTGCAGGAAGCGTCCCGTGGGATCACAGGCGATCTCCCGCGGGCCGTCCGGCACCGGGACCTCCTGCACGAGGAGCGGCGTGCCGCCCTCGGAGGGGACCTTGAAGCAGAGGACGCGGCCGGGATCGGAGACGGTCACGAAGAGGAAGCGCCCGGAGGCGTCCGTGGCCAGGCCCTGCGGCTCGCCGGGCAGCGCCACGACTCCCTCGGGCAGGCCGGTGATCGCGCCCGCGGCGTCCAGGTCCGCGGTGCTGAGCGTCCAGGCCTCCGCATCGACGATCCAGGCGTAGCGACCCCGCGGGTCGAGGGCGACGTGGTCGGGGCGGCAGCCGACGGGGGTCTCCGAGCCGGCGTCGAGCTCACCCGTCTGGGGATCCACGGTGAAGACCGAGATGCCCTCCGAGGAGCGGTTGACGGTGTACGCGTTCAGGGCGATGGGCTGGCGCTGGGCCACGGCCGTCAGGACGGCCATGCGCCCGAGGCCGGGCCGGGTCCGCACCTGGCTGGTCGCGGTCAGGGAGCGCGTCCGCGGATCGATGCGCACGGTCAGCAGCTCGTGCAGGCCCTCGAAGGAGACGTAGGCCCAGGTGCCGGACGCGTCCATCTGGACGCTGCGAGGAGCGTTCCCCGTGGCGAGGGTCCCCGCGAGGGAGAGCTCGCCGGAGGTGGCGTCCACGCGGTAGCTGCGCAGCTCGTTCGAACCCTGGCAGGCCACGAGGAGGTGCGTGCCGCGCGGGCCGAGGGCCAGGCTGGTCGGTAGCGCGCCCGTCGGCGTGCGGGTGCCCCAGGTCAGGGCGGCCTGCTGGGTCTGCTCGTTCCAGTCGACGCGGAACTGCTGGACCTCCGAGGTGTCGTCGAACGCGACGTAGAGGTGCTCGCCGTCCTCGCTCAGGGCCAGGTCGGTCGGCCTGCGGGCGGGAGAGGTGAAGACCGCGTCGCCGGAGGGGGAGAGGGCTCCGGTGACGGGGTCGATCGCGTACACGCGCACCTCGAGGGAGTGGAAGTTCTGGACGCAGACGAAGCGCCCCTGGGGGTCGACGAGGACGCGGTCGGGGCTCGTACCCGTCGAGACGGCCTCGCCGGCCGGCGCCAGCAGCCCGGTCCCCGGATCGATGGTGAAGGCCTGCAGGGCGTGGTTCGCGCGGGCGGTGACGAAGGCGAGGTCGCCGGCGGGCGCGAGGGCGATGGAGTGCACGCCATCGAGGAACGCGGTCGTCCCGATCAGCTCGGGCAGGCCGGTGACGGGGTCGATCCGGAAGGCGCAGAGGTCGGCCTCACTGCCCTCGGCGGCGTGGTTGGCGCTGTAGGCGAACTGGCCGCTCGGGTGCACGACCACGTCGGCCAGGGCTCCCGCCTCGGCCGGCGCGTACTCGAGTCCGAGCGTCTCGAGCTGGCCCGAGCCGGGGTCGACCCGGAAGGCCGCCAGCGTCCCGTCCTCGAACCCGCCCATCAGGAGCGAGGGGCTCTCGGTCACGCGCAGCTCGAGGAAGGTGCTCGTCTCCCCGTGCTGGCTCCGCCCCGTCACGACGTAGGTGCGGGCCTCGGTGGGGACCAGCGGGGTCCCGGAGAGGGTGCCCTCCACGGGGTCCAGGACGAGGCCCTCCGGCAGCGCCGGCTCCACCTCGAACTCCGTGATGATGCCCTCCCAGGTGGCGTGGTTCGGCTCGATCGGGAACTCCACCAGGAACGCGGACGCGGTGAGCTCGTACTCGAGGTCCGTCGGCGCGAACGGATCGGTGCCGTCGCCGGCCCCGCCGCCGCCACTCCCGGTGGAGCCTCCCCCTCCGCCGCCTCCACAGGCGGTGATGAGGGACAGGGTGGCGAGCGAGAGCAGGGTCAGCGATGCGGTGCGGTAGGACACGGCGAACCTCGAGGGCTGCTGTGCACGCTCCCCCCGGGGAGGGGCAGCGCGGCGGGAAACGGTGGATAGCGGTGAGACCCGGTCCTGGGGGAACCAGGTCGAGCTCCGATCCTGGGGGCAGGAGCCCGCTGGGGGCGCGTGCACCTCCGCGAGGCACCGGGTTTGGCTCGAACCGAGGCAGGCCGTGCCGCTTCGGGACGGAACCGCCGCGCGCGGTGTTCCGTTCCGGGGCACTCCCGATCTCAGGTGTCGGACCGAGGCACGAGCTCGGCGGCGAGCGCCCGCGCCTTCGCGACGCACTGGTCGCTGTTGTCGTAGTCGTAGCGGCCGAAGCGCCCGAGGGGCAGCAGGCCCTCGCCCTCCATCCACTCCAGGGCGGCCCGCCGCCGCTCCGCGTGCCCGGGCACGTACACCACGTAGGCCCGCTCCTGATCGCTGCGATCGGTGAACAGGACCTGCTCGCGCCGGATCAGGCCGGCGTGGGCGAGGCCGGCCAGGACCTCCTCCTCCAGCTCGGGACCGGGCCGTCCAGCGAGGCGGGGCCAGGTGACCTCCACGAGGAGCGAGGACCGGCCCTCGGGGGCGTTGGCCGTCGCATAGCTCGACATCCAGGTCACCCGGTTGGCCGGGCCCTGGTCGTGGTGGGGGAGGTAGGCCCAGGAGAGATCGGGCTGCTCGTCCGTGTCCAGCGCGACGAGGAAGGTCGTCAGACCGTTGGACTCCAGTCCCTCCATGGCCTCCGCGACGTCGCTCGGCACGCCCTCGACCATGCGGGGAACGAGATCCAGGGGCGTCGTCACGACGACGCGGTCGAAGGCCTCGCCATCGACGGTCCAGCCCTCGCCGGCCCGCGCGACGCGCTCGACCCGCGTTCCGAGCCGGATGCGATCCGAGAGGTCGCTCGCCATCCCGTCGGTGATGGCCTGGAAGCCGCCCCGCTTCGGGTACCAGAAGATGGCCTGGTGCACGTAGCCCTCGGTGCGGATGCCGATCGAGGCGCGCAGGACGTCCTCCACCGGCGCGTCCGGCACGCGGCCCGCGACCCAGTCACTGGTGAGCCCCGTGAGGGGGCGCTTCCAGATCTTCTCGTTGTACGGGTCCATGAAGTGGCGCGCGATGCCGTCGCCGAAGCGCCAGCGCACCCAGGACCCGAAGTCGGCGGGGGCCTCGGAGCCGGACGCCTGCCGCTCGTGCCAGGCGTGGACGTAGCCTGCGAGGCACTCGAAGTTGGCCTCGGGGGGGAGGTCACCGAGGCCGTTCTCGAACGGGTACCGCACCCAGCGCTCCCCGAAGCGGATCGCCGTGTTGCGGTCCCGGCGCTCGAACGCCTCGGGCCCGCCGCCCGCCTCCTGCATCCACGCCAGGACCTCCGGGTCCTTGGAGAACAGGATGTGCCCACCGGCCACGTCGTAGGTGTAGCCGTCCACGGTCCGCGACCCGCAGAGCCCGCCCGCCTTCGAGGCCGCCTCGAAGAGGGTGAGGTCCTCACGCGGATGGCCGCGCTCGACGAGCGCGCGCGCGAGGGCGAGGCCGGACACGCCGGCACCGAGGATGGCGATCTTCACGGGCAGGGACTGGTGGGCAGCGAGGATAGGCGGCGGGGTCCGCCCCATCCAAGGGTGGCGGCGCGGACCGCGTCACCGGGTGCGCTCGAGGGCCGCGCGCTCGATCCCCGAGGCCTGGAGCGCAGGGCCCGCCTCCGCCAGCCAGCGTCGTCCGTCCTGGACGTAGCCCTTGGTGGGGCGCAGGCCGGGCTGGTGGTCCAGGAACCACCGATTGAAGGCCTCCATGGCGGCCTCCCGGGCCTGCTTGGCAAGGCAAGAGCCCACCGCCACCGGCAGGCTCGTGTCCTCGGCGCGCGGCCGCACCAGCAGCGTCATGCGGCGCGCGCCCTCGCGAACCTCCAGCAGCGCCTCCTCCCGGTCCTCGCGTCGCACCCGGACCTCGGCGAAGGGCAGCTCCGCGGCCACGAGGGCGCCGTACCGACGCCGTCCCCCCTGGCGATCCAGGGTCAGGTGCAGGTGCCGCTCCCCGAAGCGCTCGAACAGGCTGACCACCAGCGGCCCGACCCAGCTCCAGATCGACGCGGCCTTGTTCTGGGTCCGGGCGAAGGACGCGTTGAGCTCGGCCTCCCCGACGACGCGGACCGCCGCCTCGAGGACCGAGCACCCCTGCGCCTCGAGGGTCCGCGCGAGCGCCCGCTCCTGCCGCTCCAGGGACTCCTCCCCAGCGTGCTCCGGCAGCGCGACCGCCTCGGAGTACCACGGCTGGTCGGCCTCGAGGAGCGAGGGGGGGGCCAGCGGCGCCGGCGGCGAGGTGGCCAGGTCGCGTAGTGACGCGCCTGGGCGCCCGCTCGCGCGGAGGAAGGCGAGCGCCGTCGCCTCGAGGCGCGCGCGCCCGAGCAGGGAGCCGCTGTGCACGCGCTTGGAGTCGTCCACGACCAGCCGCTCGTCGCCGGCAGTGGGCGTGCGAACGACCGCATCCTGCAGCGTGTGCCACAGGTCGGTCGTGCCCCGCGGAGCGGCGAGGACGCACCAGCCCACGCAGAACGGCCCGAGGAGCGGGCCGAGGCCAGCCTCGTCGATGCCGGCGAAGACCGTGGGGCCCTCGGTCACGATCCCGGGGCGCTCGCGGCCTTGGTGCCCGCGGCCTCCTCTCGGCGACCGCGGTTGCGGACGAGCAGGGAGGTGCACACGACGAACAGCACCGTCGAGACCAGCTGCGAGGTCGAGATCCCGTCCTCGAAGCCGGGGAGGACGCCCTCCCACCAGAGCCCGCGGATCTTGTCGCCGCGGAACGCCTCGATCGTGAAGCGCCCCACGCTGTAGAGCGCGAGCAGTCGCAGCACCGTCTGGCCCGGGTAGGCCCGGCGCTTCAGCAGGGCCATGCCGATCAGGCCGAGGAGCACGCCATTGGCGGTCATCCAGGGCTGGGTCGCCCAGAGCACCTCGCCAGCGAGATCACGGGGGAACAGGCTGTCGGGGTTGGCCTGGAGCCACTCGAGATCGGGGACCCTGAGAGTGACCGGGAAGGGGAGTCCCTCCGAGCCCTCCGGGACGATCCGGCCATGGTCGTCGCCGACCAGCAGGCAGCCGATCCGGCCGACCGCGAGGCCGAAGAAGCCCGCGACGAAGCCGATGTCGAGGGCGTGGGGGAAGTGGAGGCCGTACTTCCGCACGCACATCCAGCCCCCGAGGATGGCCCCGAACGCTCCGCCGTACATCACGAGGCCGCCCTCCCAGACGAAGAACATCTCGATCGGCTCGGCGAGGTAGCGCTGGCCGGTCTCGCTGCCGCGCAGGACCTCGACCAGCACGTAGACGGCCCGCGCACCCATGACGACGCCCGCCATCACCCACAGGGGGAGGGCCTGGATCCCGGGCGCGTCCCGCTCGGGATCGTCCGAGCGGTCCAGGTACCAGCGAGTGACCAGGTGCGAGGCCAGCAGGAAGCCCAGGACGACCATCACCCCGAAGGAGCGAATGGGCAGGCCGAGGCCGGGGATCTCGAACAGGATCGGGTGCATGCCGCCGGCGATCGTAGCGCCCTGGCCACCTCGCGACCGCCTCCCAGCAC
>WTJQ01000339.1:0-4171 GCA_011524785.1 Planctomycetota bacterium
GCGGAGCGACTCCGCGCTGGGCGGCAGGCCTCAGCGCCCCTCGTAGTCGGGGCAGGTCGTGGCGTTGGGACGCTCGGGCCTCCGGCAGGCATCGCCGTAGTCCCACTTGCAGCGATCGCACAGCGGCCCGCTTGGCGCGGCGAAGAGCCGCCGCACGAAGGTCGAGAGGCGCTGGAGGAGGGCCCGCATGGATCGGAGAGGATCGGCCTGGAGCGGGCCGGGCGTCAACCCTCGCGCCTGCGAGTCCGGACCCGGGAGCCGCGAGGGACCCCTTGGTCGCTGTCAGCCGATCTGTCCGGCACGAACAGGAGCGACGCCACGCCCCCGCGCGGATCCCGTGGGCCGCGCCCGCGCGCAGGCGCCCCGCGCGAACTCCTGCGCAGGCCGAGGCGCCGCAGAGGCCCTGGGAAACCACGAGCGAGCCCCGCAGGCGTCGAACGCGTGCGGGGCTCGCTGCGGGGACCTCGCAGGAGGTCCTCCTCCCGGAGGATCAGCGCGGGGTCCGTGCCCCGGCAATGACCTCGATCGAGCGGATGTCGAACAGCTGGAGCAGCTCGTCCGTGTCGAGGGTCGGCGGAGTGTAGGCCCGACGCTGCGAACCCACGATCCCGATCTGGTAGCCCTCGAAGTGGGCCAGGTCGTAGCGCCCATCGCCGCTCACGATCTCGGCGCAGCGCTCGCCGGCCCACCAGAGGAACCAGCGCGTCGCCTCGCCCGGGACGCGCTCGGCCCGGACGTAGCCGCGCCCGTCGAAGCGTCCCCAGTGGAGCGAGCGGGAGAGCTCGAGCTGGCGGCGCTCGTCGAGCAGCTGCTCGATGCGCGCACGGCGCTGGGCATCACGCTCGGTGAGGTCGCCGCTGAGGGAGACGAGCTCAACGCGCAGACGCGCGCGCTCGGCCTGCAGCTCCGCGACCGCCGCGATGGGTGTCCCCTCCCCCGCGAGCCCAGCCGCTTCGGTGTAGGCCTCGGCAACGGCTCTCCAGGTCGCCGCATCCGCAGCCTCCTGGGCCTTGGCCGCGTCGAAGAGCTGGTCCGCGCGGCCCAGGGCGGCACGAGCACCAGGGCGCGCGGCCGGCGTGGGCTTGGAGGCCTGAGGGGCCGGCGTCGCGGCCTCCGGAGCTCCGCCCTGAGCGGGCTTCTCTCCACCGGCCTTCGGACCGGGCTTGCGCGCGGCCCGCGGGAGCGTCCGCGTCGCCGCCTTGAAGGCGCTCGCGGCAGCCGAGCCGTCCTCGACCGCCGCCGTCGTGCTGGCCTCGATCCACACGGTCGTGTCCGCGGGCGCCCAGATCCGGCACCAGTCCTCGCCGAGGGGGAGGCTCGCGTCCGCCCGCGCCACCAGCTCCACGCGATCCCCGAGGTCGAGGCGATCGGGGAGCGGCATCGAGCGCGGGGTGCTCGAGGGCTGCGGCCGCATGTTCAGGCGATCGCCCGTGACCGCGAGGACGCCGGGGACGCCGCTCTCGGCCAGGTAGCGGCCGTGGACCCAGGCCTGGATCCCGCCCGCGACGGTGCAGCGGTGGAACGGGCGGGTCCCCTCGCTGGTCTCGATCACCTGCAGCACGGTGCCCGGCTCGAGCTCGGCCACCGCGGAGGCGTTGCGATCGGGGAAGGAGCGCGCCACGGCGCCGTCACCGGCCTCGACCCACTGCTGGGCCAGGCTCGGAGCGGCGAGGCACAGCCCCGCGAGTGTCAGGTTCCGGGCGGCGGCGGCCAGGCGGCGCGCGGCGCGGAGGTCGGTCGTGTTCATCGGTTCACCCCTCGGTCTCGAACGATTGCGTCTCGACGGGCCGGACGTGCGGCCGGCCCACGCGTACCTGGGGGCCCTGCAGGGTCGATCCCAGGCGACGCGCAGAGGCGAAGCTAGCGGTCCCGAGCCGTCGATTCCAAGGCTCCGCTGGAATCCGCATCCGGGTCCCTAGACTGCGCGCATGCGCATCGACGCCCCCGTGCCGCCGGCCCTGTTCCCCTACATGACGTGGGCCCAGACGGAGTCGTTCCGCTCGCCCTACTCGCTCTCCCAGTCAGGGATGCCGATGCCGGACGCGAGCCTGCTGGGCCCGGCCCTGGAGCCGGGCGAGTGCCTGCCCTGGCCGTGCGCGGGGGCCATGCAGGCCCTGGAGGCGCGCGTCGCCCGCTGGCACGGGGTCGAGGCCGAGCGCGTCCTCGCCGTTCCCGGGGCCTCGGCGGGCATGCACCTCGTGGCGGACACCCTGTTCCGCGGTGCTCGGGTCCTGTACGAGACGCCTCGCTACGAGCCGCTCGAGGCCCTACCGCGCCTCTTCGCTGCCGAGCCCCGGGCGCTCCCGAGGCGTCCAGAGGCCGGCTGGCTCCCGGATCCCGACGAGGCCAGGCGCCTCGCGGCCGGGGCGAACGGCGCCGTCCACCTGTTCCTCACCAACCCTCACAACCCGACCGGCTCGGTCGTCGACGCGGCCGGCCTCCAGGCCCTCGGCGGGATCGCCGCGGAGCGAGGCGGGGTCGTGGCGTGCTGCGAGGTGTACATGGACTTCTGTCCGGATCCGAAGGACCGGGTCCACGCGGCGAACGCGCTGCCGAACGGCATCACGATCGGCTCGATGACGAAGGCCTGGGGCCTAGGCCCCCTCCGCGTGGGGTGGATCGTGCTGGGCGAGGCCGTCGCCCACCTCAGGCCCCTCCTCGTCGACCGTGCCCACCTGAGCTGGGTCGACCCGCCGACCGCCAGCCTCCTGCTGGCCGACCGCGCCCTGGAGCGAGCCGAGGCGCTGCTGCAGCCGGTGCGGCAGGTGGAGGTTCAGTGCCGCCCCCTGCTCGACGCCTGGCTGCGCGAGACCCCGGGGGTGGAGGCCCTCGTCCCCCCCATGGGCATCTATGCGTTCCCCCGCCTGGAAGGCGTCCCCGATACCCGCGCCTTCGCCCAGTGGCTGGCCGAGACGCGCGGGGTGGATGTGGTCGCCGGGGAGCACTTCGGCTTCCCTGGCGCGATCCGCGTGGGCTGTGGAGTGCCCGAGGAGACCCTGCGAACAGGCCTCGAGCGCCTCGACCAGGGTCTTCTCGCGTTCCGGGCGGAACGCTCGAACGAGGCGCCTCCCGGCTGAGCGGCATGACATGCCGCCGTCGAGCCGCTAGTCTCCTCCCGCGCTGCCCCGCTGCTCCCCCGAACCGCTCCGCTCGACCGTGCGACAGTTCCTCCGCGCCAAGATCCACAAGGCCACCGTCACCGATGCGGACCTCGCCTACATCGGCTCGGTCACGCTCGACCCCGACCTGATGGAGCGCGTCGGCCTCGAGCAGTACGAGAAGGTGCTGATCGTCGACAACACCAACGGCGCGCGCCTCGAGACCTACGCCCTGACGGGCGAGCGCGGCAGCGGTCAGGTCTGCATCAACGGAGCGGCCGCCCATCTCGTCTCGCGCGGCGACGAGGTCATCATCATGGCCTTCGAGTACGGCGACTCTCCGGGAAGGCCGCGCCAGATCCTCGTGGACGAGAACAACCGCTTCGTCCAGGAGATCGACCACGACTGAGGGCCGGCCGGGTCCGAGTCCGGGGCCGGGTGACAGGCGGGCTCCGATCCGCCGAGAGCCCTCGATCGGCTGATGCGACCGCGCTCTGCAGCGCCATCGGCATCGACCGGCCCCGGCGGACACGCTTCCCGGACCAGGCGCGCAGGCCTGCGGGCTCAGCCGCTGACGCCGAGCCGAACGGTCGCCTGGAACGAGGGCCTCACTCGCTCGCGTCGAGGAGGCGCGTCAGGACCCGCGCACGCAGCACGCTGAGCGGGTGTCCGAGGGCCTCCGAGGCTCGAACGAGGTCGTCCCACTCGGGGAACGCGTCCCGCTCGAGGTCTGGGGCGCCCTGACCGGGTCTCGTACGGAGCTTGACGCGGATGGCGTGCCCCTCGAGCTCGACCTCGACGACCTGGCGCGCGCACTCCACGCGCTCGAGCCGGGTCCAGCGCAGCCCCAGGCTGGGGGTCCACGCGAACACGGCTTCCTCGAGAGCGGCGCGATCACCCTCGCGGCAGAGCGCCGTCACCACGGCCCCGGGGCGGTCCTTCTTCATCTGCACGGGTGCGCTCCACGCCTCGAGGGCTCCGGCCTCCCGGAGCCTGGCGAGGGCGTGACCCGCGTCCTGTGGCGTGATGTCGTCGAGGGTGACCTCCAGCTGCCAGGCGGTCGCGCGACCTCC
>WTJQ01000339.1:4271-5636 GCA_011524785.1 Planctomycetota bacterium
GTGGCGTGATGTCGTCGAGGGTGACCTCCAGCTGCCAGGCGGTCGCGCGACCTCCAGTGACGCCGCTGCTCCCGAGCTGCACGCGGAGGAGGTTCGGCGGCTGCTCGGTGGGGTCCTTGGTGCCGGCCCCGTAGCCGACCGCGTCAGCCGTGAAGCTCGCGGGGGCCTCGAAGGTCTCAAACGCTCCCTCGGAGCCGGCGCCGGCGCCGGCACTGGCGCCCGCGCCCCGCCCATCGCTCGTCAGCGCGACGAGGAGCGCAGCGCCCGTGGGGGTCGTCCGCTCGATGCCGCCACCGAGGAGGGTGGGCCGGCCCCGAAGCAGTTCCGCCACGGCTGGAGCGGGCACCGGCATGCGCCCGTGCGCGCAGGTCACCGTGCCCGAGCCCAGCAGGGGAGGGGTGCACCACACGCGCTCGACCTCGAGTCGCTCCAGGGCCCAGGCCGCCCCGACCACGTCCAGGACGGTGTCGACCGCCCCGACCTCGTGGAAGTGGACCTCCTCCGGCGAGCACCCGTGGACGGTGCCCTCAGCGACCGCGATGGCCTCGAGCGTCGCCGCGGCGCGCGAGCGCGCCCGCTCGCTCAGGCCCGCGGTCCCGAGCAGCTCCAGCAGGTCCCGAAGGCCGCGATGCGGGGTGGTGCCGGACTCGGGAGTCGTGACCTGGAGCCACGTGCCCGAGAGTCCGCCGCGCCACACGGTCTCCGCCGCGAGCCGGACCTCACCGGGCAGCACGCGCTCGACCACGGCCTGCAGCCCGTCGAGGTCCACGCGCGGGTCCCCGAGGTCCAGGAGGGCCCCCAGGAGCATGTCTCCGGCGATGCCCCCGAAGGGCTCCACGAACAGCTCGCTCACGGCGGGCAGGGTGCGCCCTTCCCCGGGCGGGCGCAAGGGCCGACCGCACGAGCCCCCGGCCGGACCGGCGTCACGTCAAGCAGGTTCTCACGAAGCGCGGACTCGCGAGCCACCGCGACGGGGAGCCCCTGGAGGGAGCGCCCAGGGACTCCGGGTCGCCAGCGCGGGCCAGCACGAGCGCGCCCGCCACCTCGAGTCCTCGCGACGTCAGGAGTCCGCGCGCCTCCGCGAGCGTCGAGCCGCTCGTGGTCACGTCGTCCACGAGCCAGACCGGTCGCTGGGCTCGGCGCTGCCAGGCCAAGGCCCGGGGGACGAGTCGACGACCCAGCACCCTCGGTGGATCGAGTCGGCACGAGAGCGACCGCGTCCTTCCTCTCGCGCTCTTGGCGGGTCGACCACACGTAGGGCCTGAGATCGGTCCGGGGGCCCAGGGAGCGACCGCCAGGGCGCCGCGCAGATTGGCGTGCCGGGGCGGCCCCCACCAACTGCCCTGGGGCGGAGTCGCACGGCGC
>WTJQ01000082.1 GCA_011524785.1 Planctomycetota bacterium
ATTCAGGAGGCATCCGCCCACCAGCGTCGAGTCGAGCCCCTCACGGGCGGCTGCCTCCTGAACGGCGGGCCAGCGTTCGAGCACGCGCACGAAGCCCTGCTCGTCCGAGAGGGCGCTCACCCAGCCGGTGAGGACGGGCCGGCCGAGGCGGTCCTCCACGGCGAGGGCCGCGACCAGCAGCCCCACGAGGAGCGCTGCGAGGATCCCCACCGCGCGGCGGGGGCTCACTCCTCGCGGAGGAGCAGCTGCTCGTTCAGGGTCTGGATCCACAGCGCTCGCTGCTCGGACTTCTGGGGGAGGGGGTCGAGCGGTCCACCGAGCACGCGCTCGAGCTCGCGGCGCGCACGCTCGGCAAGGAAGCCCTCGGGCCGCGCGAGCACGGTCAGCAGGAACCGGATCGCCTCGGGGTCCCGGGCCCCGGCCGCGAAGGCCTCGTTGGGCGGAGTCGGGAGCGTCCGCGCCTCGCACGCCGCCCGGAACCAGGACAGCGCGTCGTCCTGACGGACGCCGTCCCACCAGCGCCACCAGTCGGTGACGGGCTGCTCGTTGTCGGCGAGCTCGCGGCAGGTGAGGATCACCAGCTCGTCGCGCAGGGTGAGGTTCTCCGGGCTCGCCTCCCAGGCGCGCAGCAGGGGCGGGAACGCCTCCGGCACGAGCTGGCGGGCCAGCACCTGGGCCGCCGCACGGCGGGCCCCGGGGGACGGCGAGCTCAAGGCCGAGCGCAGGGTCCCGTGGGCCGCCTCGCCGAGGCGCAGCAGGCCCTCCCGCGCGAGGTCCACGAGCACCGGCTCGCGGTTGCTGCGGATCATCGACAGGAAGATCTCGGCGACGCTCGGGTCCTCGAGCTCGACCAGGCCCTCGGCCGCAGGAGCGCGGTAGAGCCCGCTCGAGTCGGTGAGGCTCGTGAGGAGCACCTCGCGCGCGTCGTCCCCGCCGAGGCGGCCGACGGCGCGCAGCGCGGCACTGCGGACGGCGGGGCTGTCGAGTGCGGCACGCACCAGCACCTCGTCGCCGAGGGCTTTGAGGCGCGCCTCCCCCACCGCTCCGAGGGCGGCGATCTCGACCAGGTCCACGTCGTCGTCCAGCAGCGCCTCGAGGAGTGCCACGTCCTCATCGCTCGCGCGGCGCGCGAGGGGCGTCGCCGCCACGGCCCGCAGCAGGGGCCTCGAGCCCGCGGCCGCCCGACGCTCTCGGGCGGCACCGCCCGTCGCCAGGAGGCGCGCCAGCGCGTCGACCGCGTCGACGCCGTACCGATCGTGCAGCAGGTCGATCAGCTCCTCCCTCAGGTCCGCCTGGACGCTGGCGGACTCGAGGCCCGGCGCGATGCCGGAGGCGTGCTCGACGAGGGCGACGAGGCGGCGGCAGCGCGGCCCGTAGTAGGGCTCGTCCCGCACCAGCGCCGTCAGCTCCACCACGTCCGTGATGCTCAGGGTCGCCTTGACCTCGGGACGCTCCAGCTCGGCGATGCCGAGCTCGCGCTCCCCGTAATCGAGGGGACGCATCCATGCGAGGACCAGGTCCGCCACGAGGCGCGCGCGGGCGCTCGCGTCGACCGCACCCTCGAAGTCCGCGCCGCGCGCGGCCACCAGCGCCCGCCGCGTGCCGTGGTCCACGGGATGGGCGAAGCGCTGCCAGCGAGCCCGCTCGCGCAGGCTGTCGCCCGCGGCGAAGAGCGGCCCGAACCAGGCAGGCTCCGAACCGGGCGAGAAGGTGAACCCCTTGACCTGGCGGCCCAGGACGACCTCGACGCCGCGCGCACGCTCGCTCGCGCCTCCGCGGACGCCGGGAAGCAATTCGGCACCAAAGACCCCCGCGTCCCGCAGCCGCTCCATCAGGTCCGTCGCGGCGGTCGGCGCGAGGTAGAACGGCTCGGCGCCGCCATCCGGGCGGGCGCGCTCGAGCCAGGCCGGCCCGAGCAGGACGAAGCGCTGGCCGCGTGCACGATCGAAGAGCTCCACGGCCAGCTCAGGCGCGTCGGTCGGCAGGGCGCGCATGACGGCGCGCGTCGCGCGGAAGTCGCGCGCGTTCTCGGCCCACCAGTCGGCCCAGAGTCGCGCCGTCGGCCCGAGGCTCTGACCCGTGATCAGCTGCAGGCGCCGGACCACTGCACCCGTGAGGGCCTCACGCTCCTCGAAGTACTGGCGCCCGGCCAGGACGTCCATCAGAAGCGTGGGAACGGTCGTGTCGAGCCACGAGGTGCTGAGGGGGTCGGTGCTGCGGAACCCCACGCCCGCCAGAGCGAGCGCGCAGGAAGCGGCCACGAACGGGTCCTGGGAGCTGGACCCCTTCACGAGGGCCTCCACGTGCCCGGGCCCGAGGATCGGCAGGAGCCGGGCGTCCTCCCGCTCCACGAGGGCCAGCAGGGCGAAGGCGGCCGGGCGCAGGATCCAGCGCTCGCCGAACGCCTTCTCGAGCAGCAGCGGCTCGATGCTGGGGTCGGGGTGCCGCGCCAGGAAGTCGACGACGCGGGCCGCGACCTTGGAGCGAGGATCCGCGAGGTGCTCCATGAGGACGGGGATGGCCTCGGCCGCGCCCGTCGAGGCGACGAGGTCCACGGCGCGGAACCGGGCGTCCGCGCTGCGGGCCCCGAGGGCTCCTGCGAGGAGCGGGATCCACTCGGCGCGCGGCTCCTCGCCCAGCAGGCGATGGGCAGCGGCGCGGACGACGTTCTGGCGATGGGCGACGAGACCGGCCAGCCACGCAGGGCTCGCCAGGACGGGGTCGGCCTCGGCCAGCTCGCGCACGAGAAGGCCCCCCACCGTGCCAGGGGTGCCTGCCTCGATGCGGCGCGCGACGCGGGAGCGATCCTCCCCCTGCGCACCGGCCACGAGGACGCGCGCGGCCACCAGCACCACCGTCGCCTGATCGGAGCCGAGCGCCTCCCGGGCGGCCTCCAGTCCCGCGGCCCCCATGCCAGTGAGGCTCTCCACAGCCTGGTCGAGGAGCGGATCCTCCAGGCGGCGCCGCTTGGCGACCTCAGCGAGGACGATGCCGGCCGCGTTCCGGACGGGAGCGCCCGGCGTCGCGTCCTGCGTCTCGGCGCCGGCAGGCTCGGTCGCCGGGGCCGGCGCTCCGGACCCGGTCGGCAGGTCGAGGCCGCCGCTGCCCCCGGAACCGCTCCTCGATCCGGCGCGGGCCCCCTTGGGCAGCTTGTGGAAGCGCTCCGCTCGACAGACCTTGCAGAAGGCCTTGGGAGGGAGCCCGTTCGTCGGGAGGGACTCGGGGACCGGCTGGCTGGCCTCGCCGCAGACCGTGCAGGTCATCGTGGCGCGGGGCGCGGACGGCTGGGGATCGTTCGCGGGCGGGGTCCCTCGCTCCGGGGCAGGGCGCTCGGCGGGCGGCCGCGGCAGGTCGATCTGCGCGTGGGCCGGGGCGGCGCTGAGGGCAGCCGCCGAGAGGGCGAGGACGAGCGGGAGGCAGCGCATGGGAGTCCCCGGGCTACCCGGGGCGGCCGAGCAGGATACGGGGTCCGAGGGCACCTCACCGGGATCCTGCGCCCTGGGCCCCGCGGTGCGGGCAAAGGTCACCCGGTCAGGGCGTGAGGCGGGGACCGCCACTCCCCAGCCGACGCGCCAGCTCGGGATCGCCCTGGCAGAGCTCCCGTGCGAGGAGGACGAGGTCGAGGTCCCGCTCCGGATCGGCCAGGCCCTCCTGGTTCGCCCCCGCCTGGCGCAGGCCGGCCAGGTCCCCCATCCCACGCCGGCGCAGGTCCTCCTCCGCGATCTCGAACCCGTCCCGGGTGCGCTCGAGGAGCTCGAAGCGCTCGGCGGCGACCGTGGCCCCGACGAGCAGGCACCACGAGTCCTTCGGGCCCCTCCCCACGCGGCCCCGCAGCTGGTGGAGCTGGGCGAGCCCCAGGCGCTCGGCCCCCTCGATCACGATCACCGTCGCGTCGGCCACGTCGACGCCGACCTCGATCACGGTGGTCGCGACCAGCAGGCCGATGTCCCCGCGCCGGAAGCGCTCGAGTCGCCAGGAGCGCTCGTCCGGCGGCAGCTTTCCGTGCACGAGCTCGACCCCGAACTCGCGCACGCGCTCGTCCGCGGCCAGCTTGGCGTAGCGCGCCTCGGCCGCCCCCGGCTTGTCGTCCCCGTCCGTGCCGATGCGCGGGCAGACCCAGTAGACCTGCTCGCCGGCCTGCATGCGCTCGGCCAGCCACGGGATCACCTTCCGCGTCTTGGGCCCCTTCACCCAGCGCGTGCTGACGCTCCCACGACCCGGCGGCGCCTCGCGCAGGGTGACGACCTCGAGGTCGGCGTACAGGGTCAGCGCCAGCGTCCGAGGGATGGGCGTCGCCGTCATCAGCAGCAGGTGCACGCCCCGGCCCTTCTCGAGCAGCGCCGACCGCTGGCCGACCCCGAAGCGGTGCTGCTCGTCGATGATCGCGAGGTCGAGGCGCGCGAACTGCACGCCGGCCTGGAACAGGGCGTGGGTCCCGAACAGGACGCCGATCTCCCCCTCCTCGAGCCTGCGAAGGATCTCGGCCCGCTCCTCGCCCTTGACCTTGCCCGTCAGGAGCGCGTGCCCGATGCCGGCGGCGTCCAGGAGCTTGCCCAGACCCATGTGGTGCTGCTCCGCGAGGACCTCGGTGGGCGCGAGGAACGCGGTCTGGCCGCCCCCCTCCACGATGGCCGAGGCGCACAGCGCCGCCACGGCCGTCTTGCCCGTGCCCACGTCCCCCTGCAGCAGGCGTCGCATGGGGGTCCGCCGCCCGAGCTCCCGGGAGAGGACCTGCCAGGCCGCGGACTGGTCCCCGGTCAGCTCGTAGGGCAGGCGCCCGCGCAGCTCCCGGTCGAGGGCCGCATCCACGCGCACGGCCCGCGCGCCGCCGTCCCCGCGCCCCGCGCGCCGGGCGACGAGCTGGGCCTGCAGCCGCAGCAGCCCCACGAGGGCGAGGCGGCGGCGCGCGGCCTCCCAGGCGGGGATCGAGCGGGGATCGTGCGCCTCGCGGATCGCGGTCGGCAGGTCGGGGAGGTCGGCGCGCGCGAGGAGTGCCGGGGGCACGTGCTCCGCCATGCGCTCCGCACAGCGCGCGGCCGCGGTCCGGCACCAGCCCGCGAAGGTCGCGTCCCCGATGCCCTTCGGCGCGTCGTACTCGGGCTGCAGCGTGCCTGGGTCCGGCAGGGGCTCCTCCTCGGAGCCGACGGCCGGGTTCAAGAGCTCGAGGCCCGAGCGCCCCTTGTGCACGGCCCCCGAGAGATCGACCGCGCGGCCGGCCGGGAAGCGCTCCTTCATCCAAGGCTGGTTCCACCAGACGGCGCGGACCTCGTCGCCCGAGCCGTCCAGGCGGAGCCGCACGGTCACGCTGCTCTGGCGGCCGCGGATCCGCAGCAGGCGCGCGTCCACCACCGCGCCGCGCACGCGGGCGCGGCCTTCGTCGGGGAGCGGTCCCGCATCCAGGGGATGGGGCCACTCGACGAGGCGCGCCGGGGCGTGCAGGCAGAGGTCGCCCAGGGTGACGAGTCCAGCCTCCTTCAGCGCTCGCGCCCGCGCGGGGCCGACCCCGGGGAGGTCCTCGACCGGCGCGCTGGGATCGAGCTCCGCGGGCCGCTCCGGCGCGTCGGGGTCGGGATCGGGGTCGGCGGCGGAGGTGCTCACGGCATGCGGGGCCAGGGGCCGGCCCAGGGTAG
>WTJQ01000043.1 GCA_011524785.1 Planctomycetota bacterium
GAGCTTGGTCGAGGCGCTCCTGGCCGCGGGGCAGGTGCCGGTGATCGCGTCGATCGCTCCGCTGGATGCTGCCTGCGAGGGCGATGCGTCGCGCTTCTACAACATCAACGCCGACTCGGTGGTCGGGCCGCTGGCCGCGGCCTGCCGCGCGGACGCGGCGCTGTTCCTCACGGATGTGCCGGGCGTGAAGGGGGCGGACGGGGCGGTCGTCCCCAGCCTCGACCCGGCGGCCTGCGCGGCCCTCGAGGACAGCGGCGTGATCGCGGGCGGGATGCTCCCCAAGGTCGCCGCCGCTCTCGCCGCCGCCGCGGCCGCGCCCGAGGCCGTCGTGAAGATCGCCCCGAGCGCCGGGGCCGACGCCCTGACCCGCGCCCTCGAGCCGTCCGTCGGCACGGCCTTCCCGCTCAGCCCCTCGGGTGCCTCCGCCTGAGCACCCGCAACCGTCGTCCTCCCCAACCGTCCCTGTTCCCCATGAGCACCGCGACCCCGACCGCTGGCGACCCGAGCGCGCCCCTGGACGCCGCCGCGCAGGCCGCGTCCGAGGCGGGCCCCACGGCGCACCTCCTGCGGACCTACAACCGCAAGGCGCCCCAGTTCGTGCGGGGCGAGGGCGCGCGCGTGTGGGACGCCGAGGGCCGCGAGTGGATCGACGCCCTGGCGGGCATCGCGGTGAACGCCCTCGGCCACGGGCACGCCGCCCTCGCCGACGCCCTGGCGGACCAGGCGCGCCAGGTGCTGCACCTCTCGAACCTCTACCGCCACCCAGCGGGCGAGGAGCTCGCCGACCGGCTGTGCGGCCTGACCGGGATGGGCGCGGTGTTCTTCTCGAACTCCGGCTCCGAGGCCAACGAGTGCGCGCTGAAGATCGCGCGCAAGGCCGCCACGCTGCACGACGCGGCCCACCCCGAGCGGCCGCGCTCCCGCCACTTCGTCGCCCTCGAGGGCGGCTTCCACGGGCGGACCGCCGGGAGCCTGTCGGTGACGGCCAACGCTGCCTACCGCGAGCCGTTCGGCCCCCTCCTCGCGGCGCAGTTCGTCGAGCCCGAGGACATCGCCGCGCTGGAGACCGCCCTGGCCAGCCGGCCCGCCGGGCTGATCCTCGAGCCGGTCCAGGGCGAGGGCGGCCTGCGCACGCTCTCGAACGAGTACCTCCAGGCGGCGCGCGCCCTGTGCACGGATACCGGCACGGTCCTGATCGCCGACGAGGTCCAGTGCGGCTGCGGGCGCACCGGGACCTTCCTGGCCTCGGAGGCGGCCGGCATCCAGCCGGACGTGGTGACGCTGGCCAAGCCGCTTGGCGCGGGCGTGCCGATCGGCGCGACGCTGGTCAGCGGCTGCTTCACCGAGGTGCTGCAGCCCGGCGACCACGGCTCGACGTTCGGCGGCGGGCCCCTGGCCGCCCGCGCGGGGCTGGTGTTCCTCGATGCCTATGAGGCCGGCCTCGCCGAGGCGGTGCCCGCGCGGGGCGCCCAGCTCGCGGCGGGCCTCGACGACCTCGTCGCGCACAGCACGCTCGTCGCCGAGCGTCGCGGCCGCGGCCTGATGCAGGGGATCGTCGTCCCCGGCCGGGCGGGCGAGCTGGCGGATCGCTGCTTCGACGCGGGCCTGTTGGTCTGCACCGCGGCCGGCGACGTCGTGCGCTTCGTGCCCCCCTACGTGATCACCCCCGAGGAGCTCGACGCCGCCCTCGGGATCGTCCGGACCACCCTCTCCGCCATGGAGACCGCTCATCAGGAGCCCGCGTCATGAAGACCCCCGACTGCACCCACTTCCCCCACCAGGACCTCGCCAGCCTCGCCGAGTGGTCGGCCGAGGACATCCAGCGCGTCTTCGCCGTGGCGGCCGCGCTCAAGGCCGACCCCGAGGGCCACCGCAGCCTCCTCGACGGCAAGCGCGTGGCGCTGATCTTCGAGAAGGACAGCCTGCGCACGCGCATGACCTTCGACCTGGGGATCCAGCAGCTGGGCGGCAGCGCCGTCTACCTGGACCACCGCCACGAGCGCCTGGGCGCGCGCGAGTCGGTGCCGGACATGGCCCACAACCTCGAGCGCTGGGTCGACCTCATCGTGGCCCGCACCTACCGGCACCGCCACGTGCTCGAGCTGGCCAAGCACGCCTCGGTCCCCGTGGTGAACGGGCTCTCCGAGCTGCTGCACCCCTGCCAGGCCCTCGCCGACCTGATGACGCTCCACGAGAAGTGGGACGGGCAGCTGGCGGGGAAGAAGCTCGTCTACATCGGCGACGGCAACAACACCTGCCACAGCCTGCTGCACGCCGCGCCCAAGCTCGGCATGAACGTGACCGTCTGCACGCCGGAGGGCTACGAGCCCAACTTCAAGGTGATGGAGACCGCCCGCGAGGCGGCCCGCGTGGCCGGCGTCACCCTGGAGCACACCTCCGATCCCCAGGAGGCCGCCACTGGCGCCCACGCCGTCTACACCGACGTCTGGGCGTCCATGGGCCAGGAGGACGAGACCGAGGAGCGCGCCGCGGTGTTCATCGACTACCAGGTCGACGAGGACCTGATGAGCTACACGGACGACGCCTTCTTCATGCACTGCCTCCCCGCCCACCGCGGGCAGGAGGTCACCGCCGGCGTCCTCGACGGCCCGGCCTCGATCGTCTTCGACATCGCCGAGAACCGCCTGCACGCCCAGAAGGCCGTCATGGCCCTGCTGCTCCTGGGCCAGACCCCTGACACCAACGCCACGTCCCCCGCCCTCGAGGAGGTGACCGCGTGAACACCCCCCAGACCGACAACAACAAGATCGTCCTCGCCTACTCCGGCGGCCTCGACACCTCGATCATCATCCCCTGGCTCGCCGAGCGCGGCTGGGAGGTCCACTGCTACGCCGGCGACGTCGGCCAGGGGGCGGACGAGCTCGTGGGCCTTGAGGAGAAGGCCGCGGCCACGGGCGCGGCCTCGTGCAAGGTCGGCGACCTGCAGGCCGAGTTCGTGACCGACACGATCTGGCCGGCACTGCGCGCGCTGGCCGTGTACGAGGGCAAGTACCTGCTCGGGACCTCCCTGGCGCGCCCGGTCCTCGCCAAGGGCCAGGTCGAGTACGCCCGCGAGGTCGGGGCCGCCGCCGTCGCCCACGGGTGCACCGGCAAGGGCAACGACCAGGTGCGCTTCGAGCTCGTCTACCAGGCCTTCGGACCCGACCTGCAGATCGTCGCTCCCTGGCGGGACTGGGAGATCACCAGCCGCGAGGACGCGATCGCCTACGCCGAGGCCAAGCAGATCCCGATCACCGCGACGCGCGAGAAGATCTACAGCCGCGACCGCAACCTCTGGCACATCAGCCACGAGGGCGGCGCGATCGAGGACCCCAGCAATCAGCCGCCTGCGGACGCCTGGATGCTCACCGCCGATCCGATGGACGCCCCCGACGCGGGCGCCGAGGTCACGATCGGCTTCGAGTCCGGCATCCCGGTCACGGTGGACGGCCAGCGCCTCGACCCGGTGGCCCTCGTCGAGACCCTGAACGCCACCGCTGGCGCCCACGGCGTCGGCCGGGCGGACATCCTCGAGAACCGCCTGGTGGGCATGAAGAGCCGCGGGCTCTACGAGACGCCCGCGGGCACCGTGCTCTACGAGGCCCTCGGCCAGCTCCGCGCCCTGTGCATGGAGCGCGAGACCCTGCGCCTCGCCGAGGAGCTGGGCCCGCAGTACGCGCGCCTCGCCTACTACGGCCAGTGGTACCACCCCGCCCGCGAGGCCCTCGACGCCTTCTTCGCGACGGCCATGGCGCCGGTGACCGGCACGGCCACGGTCCGCCTCTGGAAGGGCACGGCCACGGCGGTCGCAGTCGAGGGGCCGGGCTCCCTCTACTCCGACGACCTGGCCAGCTTCACCATGGGTGCGGGCTACGACCCCAAGCACTCCGAGGGCTTCGTGCGCCTGTTCGGCCTGCCCGGCGCGGTCGAGCGCAAGGCCCGCGGCTTCGCCATCGGCAGCGCCCCGACCCCCGAGCCCATGACCACTCGATGAGCGGACCCCGCCTCTGGGGCGGGCGCCAGTCCGGTGCCCTCGACCCGGCCTTCGAGGCCTTCAACCGCAGCCTGCCCTTCGACCGGCGGCTCGTGGACGAGGACCTCGTGGGCTCCATGGCCTGGGCCCGCGCCCTGGGAGGCGCCGGGGTGCTGGAGGCCGCGGACGTGGACGCGCTGGTGGCGGCCCTCGCCGAGCTGCGCGACGAGGTGGCCGCGGACCCCGAGCGCCTCGCCGCCTCCCCGGCCGAGGACGTCCACGCCTTCGTGGAGAGCGCCCTGGGCGAGAAGGTCGGCGACCTCGCCAAGCGGCTGCACACCGGGCGCTCGCGCAACGACCAGGTCGCGACCGACGTGCGCCTGTTCCTGCGCGCCGAGGCCAAGGACCTGGACGGCTGCATCCGGCAGCTGGTGGCCGAGCTGGTGGCCCTCGCCGAGCGCGAGGCCGCGACGCCCCTGCCGGGCTACACGCACCTGCAGCGGGCCCAGCCCATCACGGCCGGACACCATGCCCTCTGCTACGCCGAGATGCTGTACCGCGACGCCGGGCGCCTCTGCGACGCCGCCGCGCGCCTCGACGAGTCGCCGCTGGGCTGCGGGGCCCTGGCCGGCACGGCCTTCCCGGTGGATCGCGAGGCGCTCGCGGCCGACCTCGGCTTCGGGCGTGCGGCCCACAACAGCCTCGACGCGGTCGCGAGCCGCGACGGGATCCTCGAGGTGGTCTTCGCCTGCACCACGGCGCTGGTGACCCTCTCCCGGCTGGCCGAGGACTGGATCTTCTTCGCGAGCCAGGAGGCGGGCTTCCTGACCATGGGCGACGAGGTCACGACGGGCTCGTCCCTGATGCCGCAGAAGAAGAATCCGGACGCCCTCGAGCTGATCCGCGGCAAGTGCGCCCGCGTGATCGGGCACCTGACGGCGTTGGCCTCGCTCCAGAAGGGCCTGCCGCTCGCGTACGACAAGGACCTGCAGGAGGACAAGGAGGCGCTCTTCGAGGCCCTCGACACGACGCGCGCCTGCCTGACCGTGACCGCGACCTGCGTGCGGACCGCCCGCTACCGCGAGGAGCGCTGCCGGGCCGCCTGCGCTACGGGGCACCTGGACGCCACCGACCTGGCCGACCTGCTGGTGGCCAGGGACGTGCCCTTCCGCGATGCGCACCACAAGGTGGGCGCCGCGGTGGCCGCTGCCGAGCAACTCGGCTGCGTCCTGGCCGACCTCCCCGCCGAGGTGCGCGCCGAGCACCTGCCCGAGCTGGACGGCCTGGACCTCGCTGCCGAGCTGTCCGTGGACTCGATCCTGGAGCGCCGTGCTGCCCTCGGAGGCACCGCTCCCTCCCGCGTCCGAGCCGAGGTGGACCGATGGAAGACCGTGCTGCAGTCGTGGACCGCGTGACCCTCCGCCCGGCCGTGGTCGGGGACGTGGAGCTGATCCTCGACCTCGTCAACGACCTGGCGGCCGCGGGCGAGATGCTGCCCCGCTCGCCCTCGACCACCGTCGAGCGCCTGCGCGACTTCGTGGTCGCGGAGGTCGACGGGGAGTTCGCCGGGTGCGGGGCCCTGGCCCTCGTGTGGACCGACATCGCCGAGGTGCGCTCGATCGCGGTCCGCAAGGAGGCTCGC
>WTJQ01000512.1 GCA_011524785.1 Planctomycetota bacterium
GCCTGGTGCAGCACCGCCAGGGAGCGCTCGGCCGAGAGCTCGGGTTGGTCGAACCCCGGGAACGCAGCCTCCGCCGAACGGTAGAGCTCGAGCGCTCGCTCACGCCGCCCCCGCTGCTCCAGCAGCTTCCCCAGCGTCATCAGCGCGCGGTACTCCACGCCTCCCGCCTCGACCCCCTGCTCGAGGAGCGCGAGCGCGCCGTCCCCGTCGCCATCCGTGAGGAGCATCTCGGCCTCGAGGAACATCCCGCGAGGGGGCAGGTCGCCAGCCTCGCGCGCCCGCAGGAGGGCCTGCTCGGCGTCGAGCCGGCCCTTCTGCTGCCAGTGGCCCCAAGCGATGCCGAGCCACTCGTCCTGCCAGGCCGCACGGTCTCCGGACTCCTGCGGCGGCTTGCGCCCCGCCCGCAGGGCACGCAGCGGCAGGGAGGCCGGATCGTGCCGGGGCTCGATGGCGAGCGGCGCGATCAGGTCCGCGACGAAGGCCTCGAAGCGGGCGTCCACCTCCTCCGGCGTGGCCCCCAGCTCGCGCTGGAAGGCCTGGTCCAGGTCCAGCCCCTCGTCGAAGGCCTCGAGCAGTCCGACCATCGGAGCGAAGCCCTGCTGGTCGATCAGCATCTGGCACAGCAGGCCGCCCTGGTAGTAGCCGAACAGGATCCGTGAGCCGCGGAAGGCCCGGTTCAGCTCACGGACCGGGATGAGGTCCCCGCCCGCCAGCGCATCCACGAGGTCCCTGCGCATGTTGCGGGTCCAGCCCGGGTTGCGCTCGGTCTCCTCCCAGGTCGCCAGCCCCTCGGTGATCCAGCGCGGGCAGCGGTTGTGCGACAGCCCCAGGTGCACCACGTGGCTGAACTCGTGCCAGGCGGTCCGCGCCCACGAGAAGGTGCCGCGGATCTCGGCCAGCGGGGAGACGCTCGTCACGACCGGGCCGAAGCAGACGCCCAGGGCGGGGAAGCCCTCGAAGCCGACCGAGCGCACGCTGAAGTCCGAGAAGCGCCGGAACACCTCGATCCGCGTCCGTCCGGGGGTGTGGCCATAGCGCCTGGCGAAGCGCTCGCGAGCGTCCTGGTAGAACGGCACGAGATACGCCTCGAAGACCGCGGCCGCGTCCTCCATCCAGACGAACTGCAGCTCGCCCGCGTCGTGGACGACCGTCTCGCCGAGGGTGCGCTCGAGCACGAGCTTGAGGTTGTGGCGCTGGGCGTCCTGCCGACCGGCAGCGGCGACCTCGGCCCGCTCGAGGGCCTCGAGGCCCCCCTGCTCATCCCCCGCGTTGGCGCGCGCACGCCCCAGCAGGGCCCAGGCCGCGTGGTCGGTGGGATCGCGCTCCACCGCCTGCGCCAGGAACGGGACCGCCTCCGCGAAGCGATAGAGCTGCAGCAGGAGGGAACCCACCGTCCGCGCCGGGCGACTGTCGCCTGCCGCTCCCTCCGCCAGCTCCTGCAGGAGCGCGAGGGCATCGGGCCGACGGTGCTCGATCCAGGCGAGGGCCGCCTGCAGTGCCCGCACGTCCCGCCGCAGGGGAGCCACCTCCTCCAGGGCCCGCAGACGACTGCGCGCGCGCACGAGCTGCCCGTCCGCGAGGTCGTTCTCCGCCGCCGCCACGAGGCCCGGCACGGAGCCTGGCCGCTGCTCGAGGAGCTCTCCGAGGATCTGCTCCGGGGAGCGGCTGTTGCGCCGCCGGTTGAGCCGGTGGAGGTCGAACTGCAGCAGCAGCCCGGCCTCGTGGCCAGGGCACAGCTGGAGGGCCTCCCGGAGCAGCAGGCCGACCGAACGCTTGCCCGGGGCCTCGACCTCCTGCTCGCTCTCGAAGTAGACGCCTGCGAGGCCCACCAGGGCATCGGCGCTCCGGCCCTGAGCCGCCCGGTCCGCGGCCACGAGGTCCCGCGACGCGCCGACGAGATCACCCGCCCGCTGACGGCTGCGGCCGCGCAGGACCAGGGCCTGGGGTGTGTCTGCATCCAGGCGAGTCGCCTCGCGCGCCGCCTCGAACGCCTCGGCCCGACGTCCCAGTCCATCGAGGACGCGGCTCCGCACCCACAGCGCCTCCAGGCCTTGCGGCGCTGGAGCACCTTCCAGCAGCTCCAAGGCCTCCTCCGCGCGCCCGAGCTCGTTCAGCAGCTGCGCGGTGGTCAGGCGAAGGCGCGTTCCTTGGGAGGAGGTGAGAGCGCCCGCGGCGGCCCGCTGGGCCTCGACCAGCGCCTCCGGAGCGCGCCCCTGGTCCCAGCGCACGCGGGCGAGGACCTCGCGAGCGGCACCATCGTTCGGGTCGTCCGTGAGGTGCTCTCGCAGGATCCGCTCCGCGGCCGCGTGGCGCCCCTTCGCGAGCAGCTCCATGGCCTCCTCGCGCTCCTCGGCCAGCAGGGCCGCGAGCTCGTCGTCGACGTCCTGGAGCGCCCTCAACCCTGCACAGGCAGGCTGAGCCACGGCCTCCCCTCCCCCGAGCACCCCTCCGACCACTGCGCCGAGCGCGAGGAGGAGGGCACCTCGAAGGCGTGAGGGGTGGGCCGGGCGCATGACAGGATCGTAGCTGGCCTTCGCGAGGGACCCCAGCCCCGATCGCGGACCTCGGAAGCCGCCGACGCCGAGAGCCCCCTTGGATCGAGCGCCCTGGAACGCTTGACTTGGAGCCATGCGGACCCAGTGCTCCACGCGCCTCCTGGCCACCCTGGCCCTCGGGCTCCTGGCCTCCTGCGCGACGCGCTCCAGCCTCCCCGCCGAGCGCACCGCGGTTCCCACCGCCAACGGGCCGGTGGTCCCCGCGTGGAGCGATGCCAGCGCGAGCGCCTTCGACTGGGCGACGCTCGAGGCCATCGAGGCCTGGCTGGCCTCCTCCGACGCCGTCCGCTGGGACCACTTCCGGAGCGAGGCCCGCCTCAAGCTGGGGACCGGCCTGATGGGGATCGATCCCGAGGCTCCCGAGGCGACCCGCGCGGCCCGCTGGGAGCGGGCCTCCGAGCAGTTCACCCAGGTGCTTGCCGACGCCGGCGCGAGTCGGGAGCAGCTCGACCGGTCCGAGCGTCTCCTGGCCGTGGCGAGCAGGGGCCCCGCGGGGACCCGCGCCCCGCGCTCCGCCTTCGGGATCGCGGAGGTGCCCCTCCTGGACGGCGCGGTCCCACGGGCTCGCTGGGCGCGTTCCGCTGCCAACCCCACCCGGATGGACGGGATCGACCGGCGCTACACCGAGTTCACCATCCACCACTCCCACACCCCTGCGGGAACGACGGCCGAACGGATCCGCCGCGATCACGTCAGCAGCAGGAACTACGGCGATATTGGCTACCACTTCGTCATTGGCTCCGACGGCACGATCTGGGAGGGACGAGCGCTCCGCTACCAGGGGGCCCACGCCGGCGGGGACCTGAACCGCGGCAAGCTCGGGATCTGCCTCGTGGGCCAGTTCGAGAGCGCGCGGCCCACGCCCCGGGCCATCGCCTCCCTCGAGCGCCTCGTGCGTCACCTCTCGGAGGAGCTCGACATCCCCCTCGGCGCGGTCAAGGGGCATGGGGAGGTGAAGGCCACCGCCTGCCCTGGGCGCCACCTGCAGTCTTGGGTCCAGCGCTGGCGGCGCACCCACTGAGCTTCGCTACGGCGTCCCACCATGCCCAAGGCCGCACGAGGAGGATCGATGCCGGTGGCCTCGAGCCTCCTGCTGGCTGGCCTGGCGCTCCTGCCTCTGGCCTGCGGCGGCGGACCAACGGAGGGCGACGCGCGCACCCTGCGCGAGCCGCACCGGTCCGGGGACGGCGTCCGCGCGGAGTTCCGCCAGGAGTTCCGCGATGGCGAGTGGGTGCACGACGGCCCCGCGCGCTTCTGGGACGAGGAGGGACGTCTCACCCACGTGGGGACCTACAGCGACGGTCTCGAGAGCGGCTCCTGGCAGGAGTACGCCCCGGACGGGTCCCTCGGTGAGGGCCCCTACGAGGCTGGCGAGCGCTCGGGCGAGTGGACGTGGTTCCACCCGGCCCGGGAGGGCCAGGGCCGCGTCCCCGCAGAGCGAGGCACGTATCGCAAGGGCCTCCGGGACGGCACGTGGCAGCGCTGGGACAGGGCTGGAGCGGCCCTGAGCCCGACGAGGTGGCGCTCCGGCGAGGAGCTGCCCTGAGGCATCAGGCCCCGGCGACGGCCGCGGGAGCGTCCTGCAGAGAAGCCTCGCGAGCCAGGTCCGCGGCAACCATCTCCTCGACCAGGTCCTGGAACGAGTAGCGCGGCGAGAACCCGAGCCGGTCCCCCGCCTCGGAAGGATCGGCGACCAGGTGGACGGGCTCGACCGGCCTCAGCAGCGCGGGGTCCTGGACCACGTGCCGGCGCCAGTCGAGGTCGAGCGCGCCGAACGCGCTCGCCACGAGCTCCTCCACGCTGTGGGTCTCTCCGCTCCCCACGACGAGGTCCCGCGGCTCCTCCTGCGCCATCATGAGGCGCATGGCGCGCACCGCGTCCTGCGCGTGGCTCCAGTCCCGCCGAGCCCCCAGGTCCCCCAGCTCCAGCTGCGCCTGGAGCCCGAGCTGGATCCGCGCCGCGGCCCGCGTGACCTTGCGACTCACGAAGGCCTCGCTCCGCCGGGGTGACTCGTGGTTGAACTGGATGCCGGACACGGCCCACATCCCGTAGCACTCTCGGCAGGTCGTGACGTGCCAGTGGGCCTGGAGCTTCGCGGCGCCATAGGGCGAGCGCGGAGCGAACGGGCTCCCACTGTTCTGAGGGCCGGGGGTCGACCCGAACATCTCGGAGGACGAGGCCTGGTAGAGACGCGCCCGTGGAGCCAGCTCGCGCACCGCCTCGATCAGCCGGATCGCCCCGGCGCCCGTCACCTCGGCGGTGCCGACAGGATCCCGGAACGAGGTCCTCACGCAGGTCTGCGCAGCGAGGTTGTAGACGTGGTCGGGCCGGGCCCGCTCCACGGCCGCGCGCAGAGTCGGTGCGCTGCGGAGGTCCCCCTCGAGGACCTCGATCCGCCCCGCGAGGTGCGCCGCGCACCCGAGCCCGGGACCACGCACGAGGCCGAAGACGCTCCAGCCCTCCTCCAGCAGCAGCTCGGCGAGGTAGCTCCCGTCCTGCCCGGTGATCCCAGTGATGAGGGCTCGGCCGCTCATGGCGCCTTGGACGCGCTCGGGCCCGAGGTCTTCCCGTCGAACTCGACCTCGTACATCCGGTAGTGGGCGGGCTGCATGCCGAGGGCCTCGTAGGTGGCCTGGGCTCCGGCGTTCTCGTGCTCCACGTAGAGCCGGATCCCGCACACGTCCCCGGCAGCACGCGCCTCGGCCTCCACGGCCGCGTAGAGGGCTCGGAAGACGCCCGTCCGGCGAGCCTCCTCGGCGACGAACACGCTCTGGATCCACCAGAACCAGCCGTTCCGCCAGTCGCTCCACTCCACGGTCCACATGGTGCACCCCAGGGGCTGCCCCCCCCGCTCGGCGATCAGGTACGTCCCGCGCCCCGCGTCCTCGAGGATCGCGCACAGGCCCGCCCGAACCAGGTCGTCCTCGAGTCGCTTCCCCTCGGTCTCCAGGGCCATGGCCTGCTGGAACCCGAGGAGCGCCTCGAGGTCGTCGAGGCT